>CAZSZZ010000025.1:0-13897 GCA_964611005.1 uncultured Candidatus Izemoplasmatales bacterium
ACAAATCTATAATAAAATATTATATCATATATTTAAACATATATTCAATATAACTAATAAAAACATTTATCAATATCGATTTGAAATTATATAAAAAAACTTCAGTTTTTCTGAAGTTTATTTTATTGATTTAATTAATTCATCTATTTTTTGACCTTTTTGATATGATGAATCATATTTAAATATTAATTCAGGTATTTTGCGCATTTTAACTCTATGGGCAATTTGATTTTTAATAAACCCATTAGCTCTGTCTAATGCTTCTTTAGTATGATTTATTTTAGCATCATCACCATATACAGTGTAGTAAACATACATATAAGATAATTCGTTAGTAATTTTCACTCCTGTTATAGTTAAAAAGCCTAAATCCTCTTTTACTTCATCTCGAAGAATATTTGTTAATACTCTTTGAACTGAGGTTTCTAAATGTTTTACATTTGCCATAATTATACCTCTTTCATCGCTGAAATTTCTATGATATCTCCAATTTTGATATCATTATAATTCTCTAATGTAATTCCGCACTCAAATCCCATTCTAACTTCTTTAACATCATCTTTATATCGTTTCAAAGAGGCTAGTTTTCCTTCATATATAATCTTACCATTGCGAATAAGTTTAGCTAATGTATTTCGTTGAACTACTCCACTTGTAACCTTACATCCAGCAATCGTTCCAACATTACTTACATTATATGTCTCTCTAACTTCTATTTCTCCGATAACTTTCTGTTCATATACAGGATCTAATAAACCTTTCATTGCAGCTTCTATATCATTTAATGCTTCATAAATCACTCTATATATTCTAATTTCAATTCCCTTTTCTGAAGCTAAATTTCTAACTGAAGATTTTGCATTTACGCCAAATCCAATAATAATAGCTTGAGATGCTTCAGCTAATAATACATCCGTATCAGTAACAGCTCCTACTCCAGTTCTAACTATATCAATTTGTGCGCCTTCTACATCAATTTTGTTAATTGATCCTTTAAACGCTTCTATTGAACCTTGTACGTCTGCCTTTATAATTAATCTTAATTCTTTCATATTTCCCTGTTGTTTTTCAAAGAATTCTTCTAGAGTTAAAGTTTGTTTATCTTGATGTTCTGAATCAAACAATCTCTCTTTACGTTTCATGGCTACATTTTTAACAACTTTTTCATCTTCAAATACTTTGAAAGGATCTCCAGCCCTAGGAACATCTTGTAATCCGGTTATTTCTACTGCAGAACCTGGAGGTGCTTTTAATACATCCTTACCTAAATCATCAGTCATTCTTCTTACTTTTCCGTAAGTAGCTCCAGCTACAAAGAAATCCTGTCTTTTAAGAGTACCATTATTAATTAAAATTGTCGCAATCGGACCTCTTCCTTTATCTAATTTAGCTTCAATTACAGTTCCCTGAGCTAAACGATTTGGATTAGCTTTTAATTCGGCCATCTCTGTAACAAGTTGTATTGTATCCAATAATTCAGATACACCTATATTTTTTAAGGCTGAAATATTACAAAATGGAATATCTCCACCCCAATCATCAGGTAATAATCCTATGTCGGCTAATTCTTGTTTTACACGATCAGGATTGGCTCCTACCTTATCAATTTTATTAACAGCTACAATTATAGAACAATTTGAAGCTCTTGCATGATCAATAGCTTCTCTCGTTTGAGGCATTACTCCATCATCCGCAGCTACAACTAAGACAATAATATCTGTTATTTTAGCTCCTCTAGCTCTCATTTCAGTAAAAGCTGCATGTCCAGGTGTATCAATAAATGTAATAGCCTTTCCATTTCTTATAACTTGATAAGCGCCAATATGTTGAGTGATTCCACCAGCTTCACTAGCTACTACTCTTGATTTTCTAATATTATCAAGTAATGTTGTTTTTCCATGATCTACGTGCCCCATTATTGTAACTACAGCTGGCCTTTCAACAAGATCTAAAGGATTATCAAGTTCTTCTATTTCTTCAAAACGTGATTGGTCTGTAATTACTTCATCTTTAAATTCATATCCATATTCCATAGCTAGAAGTTCAGCGTTTTCTCTACCTATTTCTTGTGTTTGTGTAACCATAATCCTCATAAACATTAGCTTCTTAATTATTTCAGAAACTGGTTTAGACATTTCTTTTGCTAAATCTAAAACGGTCATTCCACTACGAAAAGTAACAACCTTGTTAACTGGTTGTTGTATCACAGAAGCTTCTTGTTTTTTTACAGGATTAGCATTATTATTTTTATTTTGCTTTCCTTTTTTCTTTGTTTTGTTAGATACATATTTTGCCATCTAACCACCTCTTTCTATATCTCTAGTTGTTTTCCTATCATTTCATAAAATTTATAATCAGTAATTCCAATTACTTTTATATTATGTCTACCAATTGCTTTATTAATTTCTTCAGTACTAAATTCTTCTACAAGTTTAATATTATAAAACTTAGTTTTATCTCTTATTTTCTTTGTTGTACGATATCCTGTATCATTTGCTAAAAATATAAGATACACTTCTTTATTCTTTATTTTTTCAACAACAAAAGATTCACCCATTACAAGTTTATTAGCTCTTCTACATAATCCTAGATATTGTAATAATTTATTTTTATTCATTTTTTAATTCATCCAATAGTTCTTCAAATATTGAATCAGGAATTTTTGTTTCTAAATGTTTATTTAGAATTTGAGATTTTTTAGCTTTTTCGATTACAGTTTTAGATTTAGATAAATAAGCTCCTCTTCCATTAGCCTTTCCAGTTTTATCATAGATAACTTTACCTTCTGGAGTTTTTACAACACGAAATAAAGACTTCTTTTCTACCCTTTGATTTGTAATAACACATTTTCTCATAGGTATTTTTTTAGGCATGATTATTCTCCTATTTCAATATCTTGAATTTTAGCATCAGATTCAGATTTAATATCTATCTTCCATCCACATGATTGTACTGCTAATCGGGCATTTTGACCTTTTTTTCCAATTGCTAATGAAAGTTGATCATCAGAAACAATAACTATAGCTGATTTATTCATCTCATCAATTTGTACAGATAATGTTTTGGCCGGTTGTAATGAGTTAGAAACTAATTCTTTTGGATCATCACTGTATTTATATATATCCATTTTTTCTCCACTTAAATTATCTATTACATCTTTAATACGAGAACCGTTTTTTCCCAAACAAGCTCCCACAGGATCCACTTCAGGATTATTTGAAGATACGCATACTTTACAGCGATCCCCTGGATCTCTAGCTAAACCTCTTATTTCAACGACTCCAGTTTGTAATTCTGGAATAGCATTTTCCATCAAACGTTTAACTAAATTTCTATCAGTTCTTGATACATATACTTTAGGACCTTTAGTGGTTTCTTCAACTTTTGTAATATATACTCTTATTTGATTACCCATAAAGATATCTTCTTTTAATAAATCTTTAGCTGGTATTGATGTTTCGGTATCGTGTCCCAGATCAAGTGTCACAAATTCATCATTAATTCTTACAACTTCTGCGATAATCATTTCTCCACATTTTTCTGAGAAAATTTCTAAATTACGTTCTCTTTCTAGTTGTTTTAATCCCTGAGTAAGAATTTGTTTAGCACTTGAAGCAGCTAAACGTCCAAAATTCTTAGGAGTAATTTTTTGTTCAATAATATCTCCAATTTTTGCTGTTTTTTTGATTTTTTTTGCGTCTTCTAATGAAATTTGTGATCCAATTTCAGCATCTGGATCCACTTCATCAACTACCAATGATTTCGCAACTAAAAGAATTTCTGCTTTTTCTTCATTAAAAACTACTTCAACATTTGTTTTGCCGTTGTAAGCTTTTTTATAAGCATTTATCAATCCTCTACCAAATATTTCAAGGATTTTTTCTTTTTCAATTTGTCTTTCTTCAGCTAGCACATCTAATGCTTTAAAAAAATCTTTACTAATCATCTTTGTCTCCTAAAATTTAATTGCCAATCTAATAAGATTAACTTCTTCATAATTTATTTTTATTTTTTTGTTTTTTATATTTAATACAATTTCCAAACCGTTAAATTGTTCTAAATATCCTTTGAGTTTTTGTTCATATGTTTCTATATAAACATATTTCCCAATAGCATTTTTTATTGCTTCAGTATTACGTAATTCTCTTTCAGCACCCGGAGATGAAACCTCTAAAAAATATTCACCTGATATGGGATCTAATTTATCTAGATACGGATTTAATTCATTGGTAACTTTAACACAGTCATCCATAGTGATTCCATTAGGGGAATCGATATATATTGTTAGAACATTTTTGGCTCTTGTTTTTTTATATTCAATATCATATAGTGAATAATTTATTTTTTTTAAAAATATATCTATTTTCTTTTTTAAATCTTCAATATCCATTTTTATCTCCTTGTCATTAAAAAGAGAGGGGATGACCCTCTCGCTCATACTTTATGCATAAGTATTATAGCATAAGACATATTTAAAAACAAGAAAAAACTATTGTTTTCTCTTAGTCTTTACGTTAATTACTATGTCTTGAAATTCTACATGCCTCTTAAACCAAGTTATAGCATAAGGACACTTAGCTACTATTTTTAAATTCTTACTTTTAATATAATTATAGGCAAGCAACATTAGTTCAGAAGCTACTCCTTTGCCTCTTAGACTTTGATCAACATATACATGGTCTAAATTAACTCTTTTCTCATCCCTATTAGGAAATACAATTTCAGCTAATAATAAATAATCTTCTTGTTCTGCGTAAATACGATTTGATTCATAAATATAATCCATTATTCTTCTCTCCTTGTAGATGTATACATTATTATTCCTCCAGCTACTGCAACATTAAGGGACTCAGCTGAAAATATAGGTATAGTAATATTAGTATCAACTAATTCGCTTAAATCATCTCTTATACCGCTACCTTCATTACCTAATATTATTGCAAAAGATTTTTTTGAGAAGTTTATTTTATCTAATGACATAGCATTTACTACTTTTGTACCATAATAATAATAGTTCTCGTTTTCTAAAATAAAATCCTTTAAATTACATTCTCTTAAATCCACATAAAATAAGGTCCCTTGAGTACTACGCACTACTTTTTCATTATAAAAATCAACAGATTTTTCAGCTATAATAGTTTTAAATCCAAATGCGGTAGCACTTCTTATAAGCATACCCATATTTCCTGGATCTTGAATTCTATCTAATATTAAGATTTTATCGCTTAATGGTTTGGCTTCAGGCTTTTTGCATATAGCAATTATACCATGTGGCTCTCCTAAAATCGATAATTTTTGCATTATTTGCTCTGAAATTTGATGAGTTTCAATATTATTATATTGTTTTTCTTCTGTAGTAAATATACGAATAACATTTTTTGTTTTTATAGCTTCAACGAGTAAATGTTCTCCTTCAATTAAAAATTCTTTATAGATTGAACGATATTTTTTTTGTTTTAGCTTATTAGCATATTTAATTTTTTCATTTGTTAGAGATTCAATCATAATATTTCCTTTTTTTGTTTATTTTATTATAACATACTTCAATGAATTTTCTTAAAAAAAAAGGAGCTATTTTATATAGCCCCTCTATGTATAAATATTAAATTATACTTCAGGTCCTTCATCAACTAACGGGATGAAATATTGACCTAATCCATCAACAATATCCTTTACAGCTAGTATTGCAAATTCTTCATCAGGTGTTGTATTGTAAGGATTAATTTGTGCAACCACACTAGCCTGTAGAACAATTTGATCTAATTGATCAAGTGCAGCTCCTAACATTACATTTAATTCATCATCATATACATGTCCAAATATTATATTCATATCATATATAGAACTGTAAATTGGTGTAATGATGCTAGTATAATCAAGACTTGAATCTCCAACTAGAATATCTATAATATTTGCTACAATAACAACTTGTGCATATTGATCTTCGATTGTTGAATATTCATCATTTGGTATAGACATAAATATTATTACTTGATCCATTACATCTTGTGTTTTTTCAACAGTCATTGATTGTAAGAAAGTAGATATATATCCAGGTACATCAATTAAATCTGCAAAATACAAATCAATCACTGAAGCTATATCATCCTTCATATTTTGCGCTTCTGTAGGGTCAGTTATATCTAAAGCATCCACATAAGCAGCTGACATAGCACCTAGGAAAACTTTAATAGTCGCTTCATCAGTTTCATCAATTTCTGAAAACATATTTCCAATAAACTGACCAGCACTGATAATTATAGGTGATAATTCTTCTGCACTCATATCAGTTGGAATTTTATTATCAATCATAAAGATTATAAAATCAATTGATTGAAGATTTGGATCTTGTGAATATGCATCAATTTGGTCTAGCATAATTGTTAATGTATCAATAGCTAAAGTTTGATTTGCAGGATCTGCAAATAAAATTTCTAACATTTGGAACATCTCAGAATTATTTTCTATCATTTCTAAATCTTCATATTTATAATCAAGTTGAACTTGGAAGTCTTCAATCATTTCTTTTAAATCATGATATGCATTTGCTCTATCATTTAAGTAATAAGTGAAATATGAATAACCATCACTTGTCAAAAGATTTCCATATGCTGATTCAAAATAAGTGGCTTGATTAAATAGTTCACTTTGTGTATCAACCATGCCTTGATATAAAATACATAAATCATTATACATATAGTAATCATCAGCATTGTAACTGCTTAACATATCATCAACTTTATACCATTCTCCGTTATTCATATATTCAACTAATTGATTGTAGAAATCATAATTAAACCATTCATCATCTGTATAACGATTGTATGTAGTGTAATATGCAATTTCGCTATCCATCCTATCAATATATGCTTGCCATAAATCATAAGCTGCTTGTTGGGCTACAGGATCTGAGATTAAAGAAATTTCATCATTTACTTCAGCCAATAAATCATCTAAAGAAATTTGCGTTCCATCCAATAATCCTTCAATTTCTGCTATATCTGAAAGTAATCCAGATGTATCATACATATCCGGCAATTGTGGATACACATAAATCATAAATGCATTCATCATGTATGTTGCAATTTCTTCATTACTATATCCAAAAGCACTTATGCTCTTATAAACAGCCATTAAATCTTTAACTGAATGAATATCATCAAGATTACCCATTGAAGAACCAACACCCACTAAGATGTAATAAACTTGTTCACTATCTGAAACATCTAATCCAAATACGCTGCATAATTCTGCAATCTTATCATCAACATTAGATTCATCTATATCAGGAAATATATCATACATTAATGAAACTAAATCATCATAACTATATCCAAATGGTTCTGGTGAGAATATTGCCTCTGGATCATCAAAAATATTAATTAAGAAAGTAACTCTATCTTGTAATTCATATAGATCAGAGAATGTAAGCGGATCTAAGTTATTAGGATCTAGTGAAGCAGCCACAGAAATTCTTCCCATTAAATCATCAATATAATCACTCCATGCATTCTGTAAAGCTGCTAAATCTGCTGGGTCATAGTCTGGCCCATACATTTGATCATAATATACTTCATTAATCATGTTAGCTAATAAGTCTAAATCAACTTCAGTTGGATCTAGTAAAGAAGTCACTAATTGTGATCCCAAAATAATCATTGTATATAAATTATCTCCATCATGAGTTGCCATATCCATGAATCCTATCAACATTTGAATATCATCGAATGTCAATCCATCTAAGAAATCAGTAAATTCAGTTAATGTTACATCAGAGAACCCAATATATTTTAATGCCATATTATATAAAGTATTAACCATTTCAGTAGTTTCAGAACTTTCTAAATCAAGTCTATCAACATATACAGTAATGACATCTAAGATAAAGTTTTGAATTTCAATAACTTCATCTGGAGTAATTGTATCTCCTCTTAATTTTAAGAAAGTTGATAATTCTTGAGTTAACTGATAAAGCTCTTGTGGACTAAAGAAAGACATCATTGTTTCATCATCTTTTGGAACAATTGTTCCTTCTGGACTATGATTCATTTCTGGCTCATACATTGTATATTTTAAATAACCAATTAGTTTTTCAATCATTGGGAATGAATTGCTTGGCATTGAAGTTATCATATTTTCAATATCGTCTAAAACAATATTAATAGCATCTCCAGTATCAGTTTGATAAACTGGATTATGCATTAAATCATATACAATAAATTCCATCCACAACTCTTGATATAAGTCGTCTATGTCTCCCATTACTTCATTATATTCTTCTGTACCAGGAGTTAAACTAGCTAATTGGTCTTCTAAATAACTCATTTGTTGTTGGAAATCATAATCTCCAAGGACCATATCTTCAGAAGCATATGTTAAAGCACTTATGAAATATCCAATTAAATCTTCTTGAGTAAATCCAAATTCTTCCATATTATTAATCCAAGTTTGGATATCTTCAAAATCATTGATTTTTGAAACCCCAATTCCATATTGGAAAATAGAGCGAATCATATAATAAGTTGTTTCAGCATCTGTTGTTCCTAAAACATTCATTAGGATTGTGACAGTTCCATCGATGTCCTCCTCATTCATGAAATTACCAAGGAAATTATTTAGGAAGTCTTCATTATATACTGCTAAAGGATCTTCAACAGTTTCAAATCCATTTTCAAACCATTGTCCTACTGCCATTCCTCTTGCATAAAATTCCATTATATCTTCAACCTGAGAAGGTGAAATACAATTAGGATCATAATCTTTAACTTGGCTAATTAAAACTAAATAATCAGCAATAAAAACATCTACTTCTCCTTGAATTCTAGCTACTTCAGTAGAATCTGGAACCATTTCGTTAGTTACATCAAAATAAATAGCTGCCAAATATTGCATTATTTGATTAACATCTAAACTACCATCTCCAATTAAGGTATCAATAACATTAGATATTTTTATAGCTAAAGCTATATCTCCAGGTTCTGTTTCATATAAATTAATAGAGAAAACAGATAACGCTGTTTCAGCTTTTTCTTGATCAACTGATGCAAGGAAGCTTTCAACTTGTTCCTCTGTAAATTGGAAATATCCAATATATCTGTCAATAACTGGTCTAACAACAGAAACAAATCCAGCTATTTGAAGATCAGTAGCTCCTTCTAAAGCCATTTTTTCAGAAATAACACCAATAATTACTTCTTTGATATTATCATAATCTGAATCATCCATTGTACTCATAAATGCATTTAAAATTACATTAATCTTTTGACTTAACAATACAATATTATCTGGGTTAATCAAATCTTTATATTGTTCAATTGGATTATTATTTTTTATTATAGGCATATAATCTGGTTCAGAGTAATCCATAAATTGATTTGTTATATCCATAACTAATTGGAAGGTTTCTTCATCAACTGATGCGACTACAGCTTCTAAGCCATCGTATGCTGTACCTATAAGTACTTTAGTTTCTGTTTCTCCATTAGCTGTAGTAATATAGTTAATTAATGCTTGAGAATCCATTAAATCATTGGTTATATCTTCTATTTCTTGTGTATATTCAATAATTAACCATTCTGAGAATTCCTTATTAGAAATTAAATCCATATATCCATCAACATGACCAAATTCATCATCATAGCCCCATAATGCATCATCAAGATAATCTCTAATTATATTAGTACCACTATTATCAATATTACTCAAAGATGAATAATCAATCATTTGATAAACATATTCAGCCCTTTTCATATCTTCATATGCATCTAAAATTGGTTGATATAAAGCCATTTCTTCTGAACTTAGGCTACCTTTCATTGCATTTAATTCATCTAATGCTTGTTGTGCAGCATCTACATCTTGATTTAAAATGCTTTCATATAGATAAGTATCTAATTTCCATTCAAGATTATAATATGTAGAAAAATCAAAAACTTCTGGGAAATCATAGTCAAACATATCATAATAATTTTCTTGTAATAGTCTAATATTTATTTGAGAGTCAAAATAACTTTGACAAAGTGCAGGAACTTCTTGTACTTGACAATATGCATCAACTTGATTATTAATTGAAGTCATTTGAGATTCAAAATCAGAAATATTAAAGTTTTCATCATCAATTAATCCAGTCAATTCATCAATTCTATCACTCATTTGTGATACGTCATTAGCGAATCCGCTCACCATTGAATTATAAACTATATCAACAACAGTATCGCGGTCAAATCCTAATGTTTGAGTTGCTTGGAACCATTCTTGTAAAGCTCCAGCTGAATTAACTTCCATTAAATTCAGCATTAACTGTTGCATAGCTAACATCATATTATATAATTCTTCTTCTGAAGAAGCCCCAGTAATTACCATTAATTCAGCAATTTGCTCATCTACATCACTAGGTGAAAACATATTATCAACTATATCAACTAAATTACTTCTATTAAATTCTCCTAAAGGAGTTTCAAAGAATTGAGGGTGAACATCTAAATCACCAGTAATATAGAAATAATTTTCATCCCAGCCAATAAATGTATAGCTATATGATTCATCATCTGGTTTAGTTTGATCTTCTGGAGCAGCAGCTTCATTTCCATAAACTACTGTTTGAGTAGATATAACATTTCCTTCTGCATCATAGAAAGTTACAGTATATTCTTTTGAAGTTTCTTCAAAGATAGGATAAATATCCATATTTTTATCAATATTTGTAAGTGGTTTATTCCAACTATGGAAAGTATAAGTATATTGTGCATCTTCTGCCTTAGTAGGAGTTACAGTCGGACTGACAGCATCTTCTCCATGATTTACTGTTTGAGTTTCAATAAGTTTACCATCACCATCATAAAAATTAACTTCATATGTTTGTCCTAATGGAACTGGCATATACATGGCATGAACATCTAAATTACTAGTTATATTAGTAAAATCAGTATCCCAACCAATAAATGTGTAGGCATTAGTAGCATCTGATTCTCTAAAAGGATTAAGTGGTGGTTGTCCATCACTACCATATGCAATAATTTCACTAATAATTAGTGCACCATCATAATCATAGAAAGAAACTACAAATGTATTTACACTTTCTGTATATACTGCAGTAACAATTAAATCCTCAGTGATGTAATTAAAAGCTACATCCCAGTGATCAAATGTATAAGAATGTTCTGCATCCCCATCTCTTGTAGGTTGAGTTGGTTCAATAGCACCTGATCCATAATCAACTGATTGGGTATCTAAAACTGTTCCATCATAATCATGGAATGTAACTGTATATTGATTAACCGTCTGCGCAAACACAGGATTAATAACCATATCTGAAGTTACATTATCAAAATCTTGATCCCAATTTGTAAATATATAACTGTATTCAGCTGTAGGCGCTTTTATAGGTTCTTCTGTAGGTTCGGTAGCGCTACCGCCTTCTAAGACACTCTGAGTATCTAAAGTGGACCCATCCCCATCTAAAAACACTACAGTATAATATGTCTGTTGTGCTGTAGTAGATTCCGTTGTCGTATTTTCCATTGTTGTATTTTCTGTAGTTGTATTTTCTTCTGTAGTCACAGTTTGCTGTTCTGTTGTTGTTACTATTGGTTCTGTTGTTGTTAATGATGGAATTGTTGTTTGTTGACCTCCACCAAAGAAATCACATCCCGCAAGTAAAACAACAACCATAGAAAGCATAATTGTTGCAATTAATTTACGTTTCAATTTTATCACTCCTTTTAAAATTTATTTCATTAACATCTTCTTTCGAAAACTTTTAGCATAATATATACATATTATAATACTATAAAAAGATTAAAAAATCTATAATGCTGCACAAATTATATATATTATATCAAGTAAAAAATATTTTTTAAAAAAAAAGAAAACAATATTTTTTGTAATTGTTTTCTTCAAAAATACTTAATCTATTAACCTAATTCAGTATCTTCAGCTATTGGATATCCCCAATATGAATAATAATTAGAATTTAATTCTTGTGAATTTACCAGACTAAAATTATCTGACATATCAAACATATGAATGCTTGAATAAGATAGTGTATAAACATAATTATCGATAATAACTGCTCTTTCAATTGAATCAAAATATGAGGAATTTCCCTCTTCATCTTCCTGCATATTTGTCAATTTAGTCACAAATTCTAAACTTCCTGAACCTGAATGATAAACTTTGAATAAATATAAGCTTTGAGAATAAGCTGAATAATCATCATAATATTCAAATACAGGAATACCTACATAAGTGAAATCTTGTCCTTGAGGTGTAAATGATAAAAATGCTTTTTGATCATAGATTACATTTGTATAAGAATAATCACCTTCAACTAAATAATTATCTAAAACAACAGGTGTATCTTCGGAAGTATCATAAAGAGATACTTTAACTCCAGTAAATCTTGTCCATCCATCTATTGTTTCTGATTGTCTACCAATTCCTATTAACAAATTATTTGTTATTTCATGTAAATAATCGCTAACACCTTCTTCATATAACTCTCCTAGTACTACAGGATTATGAGGATCAGATAAATCTAATTTATAAAGCGGATCAGATTGTTCAAATGTTACAACGTATGCTATTTCTCCTGAATACCTAACAGAAAATATTTGTTCATTTGGTTTCCCTAAACCGCCTAACACAGATATTTGTTGCATTTCTCCAACTGTTGTAGCATCTAACAAATATACTTGATTAGTTATAGTAGATGTTTCATTAGTATAACTATATCCAGTAGTTGCAATTCTAAATACTCCATTATATTCATCCATTGAGAATTGATTTAAAGGCGAACCATCTACCTCGGCTAATGCTTTATATTCTAATTCACCATCAATAATTTCAAAACGAAGAATATTAGTGTAATAAGAATAACTTTCATTATCTTCATCATAAACCCAGCGATATATAGTAGTATATAAATTATTTTCTGACATATAAATGCGATAAGTACTACCTAAATATGTTTTAACATCTGCCTCTTGAGAATCATTAGTAACATCTAAAGATGCAAGTATTAAATATCCATAAGCCTCACCATTATTAGGCATATAATAAATCTTATCAATAGGCATCTTCATAATATCATTTGATACAGCTGAATCTAAATAACTAGGAACAAATAATTCATCGCTTAAACCATAATTCATCATATAATTATTTAATACTAAATATAATTGTTGATCAATCATTCTAGTATCAATTAAATATGAAGAATCAAAATATATTTCTCTATTCATTGTTACATTATCCATATTACTTATATCAAAAATTCTAATATGTGTTCCATATGTATATGTCCAATTAATACAAACTTTTGTTCTTGTTTCGGTATCACTGGCTTCTTTAGTATCTTCAGTAGTAGTTATTACTTCATCATCAGAATTAATAACTGTATCTATTTCATCAGAATCAATTTTAGGCTCCTCATAAAAAACTGGATAATCGTAATAATAGATACATTCATCGTATTCTGTATAAGTATATTCATAAGAAATTAATACTACTCTTCCATTATATATGTACAATCCATCAAAAGTTCCATTATCAATACTATATGTAAATTCGATATCTAATGTATCAGCATTAACAATATAAAATTGATTACCAGATGCAATATAAATATGATAGCCATCTGTAAGTATTCTATCAACTTCTTCTACACCCTCAACTTGATTGTTTGTTTTAGAATAATCTCTTGTGTCTGATTCATAATTGTTTTGTGATCCTTCATCCATTGCAACTGAATCAGCGTACATTTCTCCACCTAAAATATTTGCTTTAATATAATTACCATTCAATTCTTCTAAATAATCTTTTAATTGTTCATAGGAACTAAAACCTCCTACATTATCTCCTGTTGGTAAGTTATTTGTATTATTACAAGCTACAAAAA
>CAZSZZ010000026.1:0-13644 GCA_964611005.1 uncultured Candidatus Izemoplasmatales bacterium
TATATATTCTATTGAATGGAATAAACTTAAAAATCTTGTTTTCATTATTTATTTTCGTGATAAGTATTTAAAATAGATTTTTTTAATCTATAACATATTTATTTGGACTTTTCGTAGTTGTTGTTGGTTTATTATATAAAAAAAAGGACCTTAGTCCTAAAAATCTTATCCGATTTCCATTACATTATAGGTCCTTTTAAAAGTTAGTCTATTACCACGCCTGATTTAACTACCCTTACTTTATTGGCTATAGTATCTCCAATAGGGCAATGTTTCTCGATGAACTCTGAAAATTTTTCCATTTTCTCTTGAGATTCATCAGTCTTAAAATGCATTGTAAAACGAATTTCTTGGAATCCAGATCTTACATCAGTTAATCCCATAAATCCATCAAGATCAATATCGCCCTCAATTTCGACATGAAATTCTTCAAATTTAATGTCTTGTGATTTCGCAAAAGCGGCAGCTACAATAGCTTGACATCCACCAAGAGCACATAAAAGTAATTCAACAGGACTCATCGCTTTATTTGTTCCGCCTAATTTTATTGGCTCATCAATTAAAACCTTAAAATTTCTTGATTCTGTAGCAACTTGCAAACCTTCTGATAATTTTTTTGCATTTGCTTTAAATGTGGTTAACATATTGTTACCTCTTTCTATAAGGCTATTTATACCTTACGCATAATGCTAACATTTGATTTCAATTATGTCAAACAATGTTGCTGATTATTTTTTAAGCAAAATATCTCTTATAATAATAACTATCATTCTAATTTAGAATTAGTCTTATTAGGATTAACATAAATTGCTGTACCTTTTTTTAATAAGGTAGTGATAATTTTATCTAGTATATTATATAAACTACTATTATCATTGTATATTTTAGATAACATTTTTTAAATTGCTTCTTCATATATAATGATAAACGAAATATAAATCATCTTATTTAAAGAAATATTTTTCATTGAGATTTTTGAATTTTTGTCCTTTACTTGCCATTGTATTTTCTCCTTCTTGGCAATACTTCAATTATACTTTTCTCTTAACTTCCTTCATCTAAAAGCCTTTTTCTTAAATATACCATATATCTTTCTATACTAAAAAAGATGCTAGTATCTAGTACTAACATCTTATTCATTAAGCTTTTTTTTATGCGTCCATCAAATAGAGTTCACTTTAATACGCCTATTTTTTAATAATCTTTATATGGGTTAGTATCTATTATTGAAGCTATAAAGTCAACTTCAGGAAATTCTATTTCTAACATCTTAATCATAGCTTCTACAAAAGCAATTTCTATATGATGGCCCACATCAATAATGGTGATTCCTAATTGTTCTGCATCTAAAGCAGTATGGTAAGTCACATCTCCAGTAATATAAACATCACAATTTTTCCTCTTAGCCGCATACATATGATGACTTCCACTTCCTCCAGAAATTCCTACTGTCTTAATTAAGCGATTGTCTTTACCAATAACTTTAGTATTAGTTAAATTAAATACTTCTTTAACTTTTAAAACAAAATCCTTAAAAGGAATAGGTTCAATAGGGCCAAAACGGCCTATATTATCAACTTCATCCATTAATGCAGGATCTTTGATACCTATTTTTTCAGCTAAAACATCGTTCATTCCGCCATCACCTTGGTCAAAATTAGTATGAGCTGAATATACAGATATATTATGTTGAATCAAGTTTTTAATTATCCAACCTTTAGGAGAATCAAAAACGATATTTTGCATTGCTTTAAACATCAATGGATGATGAGAAATAATTAAATCAGCCTTATATTTAATCGCTTCTTTAACTACTTCCTTAGTAACATCTAATGTAATTAATACTTTTGAAACCTTGGTGTTTAAAGTTCCTACCTGTAACCCACAGTTATCCCAATCATAGGCAATTTGAGGTGGAAATTTATTTTCTAAATAACGAATAATATCTACGGAATTCAACTAAATTACCTCCTTAAGTTCATTAATGCGTTTAATCAATTTATTTGCCTCACTTTGATTTTTTACTTTCTTTATAGCTTCTTTAAGTGTATCAATCAAAGATTCGACAAATTCAATGAATTCAGGTGATTTTTGTTTGATAATATAAGGACCGAATTCACGTTCTAATTTGTTTAATTTCATCTTCCCAGGTTCACAAACAATTATTTGATAGTATTTTCCCTTATCTTTTACAAAAGATTCTGCGATTATATTCCAATTATTATTTTCTAGATATTCTCGCAAAATAGCTTGTTCAGAATTAGGCGAAAGAATGATTCGTTTAACATATTTCATATTGGCTTCAGAGATAATCTTAGCTATAGAACGCCCTCCTAATCCAAGTATTGTGACTAAATCGATATCTTTATTTAGATAGGATAATCCATTCGATAAAACAAGTTCAATCTTATCTTCTAAATACTCAGATTCTATATTTCTTCTAGCATTTTCTAAAGGGTATTTCTTATTATCTGAAGCATAAGCTCTTGAAACCAATCCATTTTCTACTGCATATATCGGTAGATATCCATGGTCTGTCCCACAATCAGCTAGACAATTAAATCCTTTTATAAATTCAATAGTTTCAAGTAATCTTTTAGAAATCATTTATGGTAACCATTATGAAAGTCTTTTAGTTTTTTTGATCTTGTTGGTGTGCGCAATTTTCTAATAGCTTTAGCTTCTATTTGACGAATCCTTTCACGCGTTACATTAAATTCCTTGCCTACTTCTTCAAGAGTGCGAGACTTTCCATCTAATAAACCAAAACGCATGCGTAAAACTTTTTCTTCTCGATCAGTTAATGTTCCCAAAGCTGCATCTAGTTCTCTTTTCAACATCTCTTTTGAAGTATATTCATATGGAGTTAAAATATCAGTATCTGGAATAAAATCACCTAATGATGAATCTTCTTCTTCTCCTACTGGAGATTCTAAAGATATGGGTTCTTGAGCAGTCTTTTGAATTGCTTGAACTCTTTCAACGGTAATTCCCATTTCTGCAGCTACTTCTTCTTGAGTAGGTTCTCTTTTAAGTTTTTGGGTTAAAGTTCTTTGAGTTCTTACCATCTTATTAATAGTCTCAACCATATGAACAGGTATACGAATAGTTCTAGCTTGGTCAGCTATAGCTCTTGTGATAGCTTGACGAATCCACCATGTTGCATAAGTAGAAAATTTGTACCCCTTTGTATAATCAAACTTACCAACAGCTTTTATAAGACCCATATTCCCTTCTTGGATTAAATCTAGAAATTGAAGTCCTCTAGAAACATAACGCTTAGCTATAGATACTACCAAGCGAAGATTAGCTTCCACAAGTTTAGAACTAGCGAAATCTCCTCTTTTAACTAATTCTTCATATTCAGCTAATTCTTCTAATGTAACATCAATACCTTGTTGCTTTTTATATTCAAATTCGAGTTTTGCTTTTTTAGCTCTATCCACTAATACAGCTAAATCATATTCTTCTTCACTTGTAAGCAAATCTACTCTACCTATTTCTTTAAGATACATTCTAACAGGATCATCCACTTTAATTGAAACCAAAGAATCGAATTTCTTTTCTTTCATTAATTCTTCTTCTATTTCTTTAGAGAAATTTTTGTTTAATACGATATCCTTTGCTTTAACGATGTCTTCAGAAATCTCATCTAAATTTACTACATGAGATGAATCATCATCTGTATCAAAAAAATCAGGTGGTAATATTCCTTTTCTAGCCATAATCCCTACTAAATACTCATAATCTTTAGGGTGTTTATCTAAAAGTTCTAATATTTCATTTTTAGTTAAATATCCTTGTGTATCAAATTTAGTTTCCAACATCTCAATAATTTGATTTTTGTTCATTTGTTCTCCCTTCTAATTTTAAAATCTTAGCGAGTTTTTCTTTATTTATTTCACAATATTCAATATATGTTTTCTTATCTCCACCATCTAATGCCTTTTTAGCTAATTCTTCGTTAATAGCTATTTCATCTCTAATATTGGCTATCTCTAATATCCTAATACAAGAATTTAAATCTTTGATATTGTAATCATATTCTTCAAATATAATACTATCTAAGTATTTTCTATATTTTTCAGACAACTTAGATTTTAAAACGACTATTGGATTATCTGGATAAGTAATTAAACTTGCATTTGCGGTATAAATAATACTGCTAATATCTTGATCTTGAAATTTTAACAATTTAAATTTAGCCTCAACCATATCACGATATTCTACTGAATGTAAATAATAATTTAAAACAGTTATTTCAGCCATTTTATATTTAGGCATAACTATCTTCTTCTTTTGCGTACGATTGATTTTAAATTTATAATCCTGTAGTATCTTTTCATCGATTTTGTACTGATGATAGTCACCTAATAAAGTATCATAGTTAATGTTTGCCTTATTAGCAAAACGGATAAAATATATTTCTCTTATCATGCCCGATGTCTTACTAAAAAAATCAAATAATTTAATTTTAGCATTTTCAATTTCTACAGGTTTAGATAAATCCCTATTCGCTAAAATCATCTGATACATAAATTCATATTGATCAATTTTATTATTATTTATATACTTTAAAAAATCTTTATTCTTAGATATATATTCATCCGGATCTAATTCATCAGGTAGAGAAACTATTTCTACATTAAGCTTAGCACTTTCAAGTAGCTTAAGCGCTTTATATGTAGCAACTTGGCCTGGATTGTCCCCATCATAACAGACTATAACATTATCAGTGTATTCCTTTATTAACAGTGCTTGATCAATAGTTAATTGTGTCCCCATTGAACAAACTGCTTCAGGTACCCCTACCATGTTTGCCTTAATGACATCCATATATCCTTCCATTAATACAACTCTATCCTTAGTTCTAATATGAGGAAGAGCTCTGTTTAAATTGTAAAGAATTATTCCTTTAGAGAATAATTTTGTATATGGTGTATTAACATATTTAGCTGGATTATCTTTATTTTTAAATATCCTCCCACTAAATCCAACTACATGGTTTTGAATATCATGTATAGGAAAGATAATTCTATTGCGAAAGAGATCGTAAAATTCACCATCTTGATTTCTGGTAACTAAACCTGCATTTAATAAATCTAAATTTTGATATTCCTTTGTTAAATGTTCTATAATACCATTGTTTTTATTTAATGCATATCCTAAATCAAATGTTTTAATTGTTTCTAAATCCAAACCTCGTTTTAACAAATAATCCAAAGCTTCTTGTCCAGAATTAATGTTTAAAAGATTCAAGGAAAAGAACTGCATAGCTTCTTTATTAATCTTATATAAATCTACATTTACATTTTTGTTAAATCTAGCAACTTCTAATTCTAAATCTATATTATATTTATCAGCTAAATATTTTAATGAATCAACAAAAGATAAATGTTTATATTCTTGAATAAATGTAATTACATTACCTTTTTTTCCACAACCAAAACAGTTAAATATTTGACGTTCTTTACTGACAAAAAAAGAAGGAGTTTTTTCGCTATGGAATGGACATAGTCCCTTCATGTTTTTGCCAGCCGTTTGTAATGGTACAAATTCACTAACTACATCAACGATATCAGCCGTATTTTTAATTAAATCTATTGTTTTTTGGCTGACCTTAGCCATAGATTCACCTTCTTAACGTTATTTTTTAAATTTTTTACGTAAATATTCATTTAATCTATCTATTTTAATTCTAGATTGTTCCATAGAATCGCGTTCTCTAACTGTAATTGTATTATCTTCTAAAGTTTGTTGATCTATTGTTATACAATAAGGAGTTCCAATAGCATCAGCTCTTCTATATCTTCTGCCTATATTTCCAGTTTCATCATAGCTAACTTCAAAATCTACAAGCAATTGTTTGTATACTTCAAAGGCTTTTTTGGAATGATACTTTTTAACTAGAGGAAAAATACTTACTTTAATAGGTGCTAAATATTTTGAAATTCTTAGTAATGTTCTTGTTTCTGTTTCATTGATAGTTTCTTCTTCCAAACTATCAAATAATATCGCAAGCAATAATCTTTCTACTCCAAGACTTGGTTCTATAACATACGGCAAATATGATTGATTCGTAACTGGATCTAAATATTCAAGTTTTTCACCTGAAAATTCTTGGTGGCATTTTAAATCATAATCGGTTCTAGAAGCTATTCCCCATAACTCATCAAACCCCCAAGGATAGCGATATAAAATATCGGTAGTTGCGTTTGAGTAAAAAGAAAGTTTTTCTTTTGAGTGATCATAGGTTTTTACATTCTCTTCACTGATACCTATTTTATTAAGAAAATTCAAGGAGAATTCTTTCCAATATTTAAACCATTCTAATTCAGTTCCTGGTTTACAAAAGAATTCAAGTTCCATTTGTTCAAATTCACGAGTTCTAAAAATATAGTTTCCAGGTGTTATTTCATTTCTAAATGATTTTCCAATCTGTCCAACACCAAAAGGAACTTTTTTTCTAGAAGTTCTCAAAATATTTTTAAAATTTAAGAAAATTCCTTGAGCGGTTTCAGGTCTTAAATAAATTTCACTAAATGATTCGCTAGTAACTCCTTGATGTGTCTTAAACATTAAATTAAATTCTCTAATTGGTGTATAATCAAAGCCACCACAAACAGGACATTTTATCTTATGTTCAATAATATAATCGTACATTTTTTGATAATCCCATCCATCTGCGTCTACTTCATAATTAGTTCCTTTAGCAATCAAATTATCTGCACGATATCTTGTTTTACATTGTTTACAATCCATTAATGGGTCTTTAAACCCAGTAACGTGACCTGTAGCTTGCCAGGTTTTTGGATTTAAAAGAATTGAGGAATCTAATCCTACATTTAAATGGTTTTTAGATACAAATTCTTCCCACCATATTTTTTTAATATTATTCTTTAAGCTGACTCCAAGTGGTCCATAATCCCAAGTATTAGCTAGTCCTCCATAGATTTCAGACCCTTGATATATAAAACCATAACGCTTTGCATAAGCGTTCAATTGTTCTAGTGTAAGTTTCAAATTATTCATCCTCTCATATTATATGTACAAACTATACCATTTTAATTATATGTTTATTAATAACCAATGTCAAGACAGGGTAAATATAATATATATTATATTTAGAGATAATTCCTAATATCCTATTAATCCCTTTAACATTTTTCTTGATTTAGTTTTAAAATTTAAATGATATTCATAAAATAAATCAATCAATTTTCTCAGTTCAATTAAAACTGATTTATCAATGAATATATCTCTTTGTTTATCTATATCAAAATAATATAATTCTCTCATTGTATTTATACATTTATTAGAAAATACAACTTCATCTTTGGGGAAATGTTCCTCACAACACATTCCTCCTTCTTTAATAGAAAAGCGTAAATCATCTGTTCTATTACAACCAACACAGTGTTTAAAAAAGGGATTTATTCCTAATAAATAAAGCATTTTTAATTCAATCATATTTAGATATGGAATAAAATTAGGAGTGGTTTCGCATTTATCAAATATTTTAAGCAAAAACAGTAAAAGTTTATTATGATCATATTCATAGTTTGCGAAATTATATATTAATTCTAAAATATGTTGAACATAGATAAACTTATCTATATTTTTTTTAATTTTAAGATAGTGTTTTAATACATCACCATCTCTAAGTGTCAATAAACTTTTGCCGGACACATATATCTTTACATAATTCAAAATACTTGATAAATTCAAATAAGGACTATTTGCCTTTCGATTTCCATGAATCAAAACACTAATTAGTCCTTCTTTCGTGTAAATATATATAATTTTAGAACTCTCTTTATAGTCTAATTTTTTTAAAATTAACCCTTCAATATATTCCAATAAAAATCACCCATTTTGGTTTGGCCTATATCCATAGTTTTTTAAATAATATTCTCTATTTCGCCAATCTTTTTCAACTTTTACAAAGGTTTCTAAATAAACTTGTTTTTTTAATAAAGCTTGAATATCATTCCTAGCCTCAATTCCAATTCTTTTAAGCATTCTTCCACCTTTTCCAATAATAATTCCCTTTTGAGATTTTCTTTCGACAACTATAGTTGCGTGTATATGAACCATATCTTTCTTTTCTTTGTACTGTTCAAGATAAACCATAACTGAATGCGGTACTTCTTCATGAGTAAATTCCAATATTTTTTCTCTAATAAATTCTTGAACTAAAAAGGTTTCGGGTCTATCAGATATTTCTCCATCTACATAGTATTTAGGACCTTCTTTTAACTCTTTTTTGATATCAAGCATTAACAAATCAATATTAGTGCCTAAAAGAGCTGATATTCCAAATACTCCTTTAAAATTATAATTTTCTTTGTATACATTGATTGTTTTCTCTAAGCGTTCAAAATCTTTAATTGTATCCAATTTATTTATGACTAAAAATACCGGTGTTTTAACCGATTTTAGATTCTTAAGTATTCCTAAATTATATTCTAAAACATTATCATAAGCATTGACTAAAAACAAAACTAAATCCACAGATTTAACTGTAGATAAAGCCGCTGAAGACATATACTCTCCAAGTCTTGTCTTAGCTTTATGAATCCCTGGTGTATCTAAAAAGATTATTTGTGATGATTCATCATTATAAATACCAGAAAAAACATTCCTGGTAGTTTGAGGTTTTCTAGAAACAATAGCTATTTTTTGTCTTAAGATTTTATTTAATAATGTGGATTTCCCTACATTAGGTTCACCAACAATTGATACAAACCCTGACTTAAACATTATAAATCCTCTTTGGTAAATCCGTATGGTAATAAATCTTTATTTTTCATTACCTTAAACTCACCTTTACTGTCAGCTAATATAACATTAGCTTCCTCTTCCATTAATTCTCGCATAACTTGTCGACAAGCTCCACACGGAGAGACAAAATGATCTTTATCCGTATAAATCATTATTCCCTTGATATCTTCTTTTTTTACCCCATTAGAATAAGCTGAAAATAATGCACTACGCTCTGCACAATTTGATAGTCCATATGAAGCATTTTCTATATTAATCCCTTTATAAGTTTCTCCATTTTTTAGTTGTAAAACCGCAGAAACACGAAAATTTGAATAGGGAACATATGCATTCTTAATGTTTTCCCTTGCGATTTTTAGTAATTTTTCCAAATTATCACCTCATAATTTTTGATTTTTCCATTATTTCATTTTGTAAAAACATCATTTCTTCATTGTCTCTGTCAGTTATATGATCATATCCAAGACAATGCAAAAATCCATGTAAAGTAATAAAAGCTAATTCATAAACAAATGAATTACCTAATTCTTTAGCCTGTCTAGAAACTGTATCAATAGAGACGAAAACATCTCCTATTTCATATATATCCGACTCGTTTTCGAAGCTTAAAACATCAGTTGGTTTATCCATATTACGATATAATTTATTCAACCTATGAATTTCTGAATCGTTAACTAAAATAACTGAAATAATATTTTTTTCAGTTATCTTTAAATGTTTATATCCTAGTTTAATTATAGTCCTTATAATTTTATTATATTTTTTTGATTTATCATATTTATTGATTATATTAATTTTGATCATGCTCAAACCTCTTAATAATCGTCTGTACAAGTGGATGTCTTACAACATCAAATTCATTAAAATAAAGAATTTCAACGGTGTCAATATTTTGTAATATTTCTCCAGCTTTCACAAGGCCAGAAACCATTCTTTTAGGTAAATCACTTTGAGTTATATCACCCGTTACTATCATCTTCGATCCAAACCCAAGTCTTGTCAAAAATAGTTTCATTTGGTTAATTGTTGTGTTTTGAGCTTCATCCAAAATTACATATGCATTATCTAGAGTTCTACCTCTCATATAAGCAAGAGGTGCTATTTCTATAATACCTTTTTCAATGTATTCAGTAGTTTGTTTCACACCTAAAATATCGTACATTGCATCATATAAAGGTCTTAAATATGGATCAACCTTTTCTAAAAAATCTCCAGGTAAAAACCCTAAATTCTCTCCAGCTTCTACAGCTGGACGAGTTAAAATAATTCTTTTAATAGAATTTCCCTTTAATTTTTTTAGAGCAGATAAAACAGCTAAGTAAGTCTTGCCTGTACCAGCTGGACCTATTCCAAAAATTAATACATTTTTTTCAATAGCTTCTACATAACGCAATTGATTCAATGTTTTTGGATATATTGGTAATCCATTGAATGTTTTAATAATCTCTACTCGATTTATAAACAATGAAAGAATATCTTCAACCTCATTCTTTGATAGTAGATTTTTTATATAAATTATATCGCGTTCATTGAAATTAATACTATTTCTAATTAACTGAATCAAAATATAAAACATCTTCTTAATACTTTGAATTATAAATTCTTCTTCTGTGTCAACCATGATATTTTTATTATTAGAATAAATATTAACTTTATATAGACGCTTAAGTAATTTTAGATTTTTGTCATTCGACCCAAATAGTTCAATCAATTCATTTAAGTTTTCTAAATTTTCCTCTAATTTAATGATATTTGTCACTTGCGGCAATCATCTCCTTTTAATATATTATATCACATAATACATTAATATAATTAAATATGTAACGCTTTTAAGTGGAAAAAATAATGACAATTCCATAAAAGAATTGTCATTTAATTTACCCATAATTATTTATTTTTGCCTTTTCTTTGACGAGCTTTTAATTTCTTAGTTACACTAGGTTTTTCGTAATATTCTTTTTTACGGGCTTGAGCTAATGTCCCAGAACGAGACACATCACGTTTAAAACGACGAAGAGCATCTTCGATTGTTTCATTCTCTCTTACGATAGTTTTTGCCATTGCTTTCACCCCTTTTCTTTTACCATAGACATTATACTAAATAATAGCCGTTTTGTAAACTTATTTTTTCATGCATGTTTCATTTTAGTTTTTTTTGTGATAAAATACTATTAGTTAATACTATAGTAATAAAAAGGATGATTTCATGAAATTTCTAGCTTATTCAATTGCAGGTTTAGACTTAACCACAATAATTGTTATTTTTGTTGGTGCAATCATTGCTTTTGCGCTTTTAGCAATGTTAATTAATTCAGGCAAATATCATGCAAGATATAAGAGATTTTATAAAAAAATGGATAAAACCATTAATAAAAAATTTAATGGTAACCTCTTAAATGAAGATATCATAAATCTCTATGCCAAAGATCAAACCAATACCTATAAATCCTTGCGAAAAAAAGGTCGCAAAAAAGTTAAAAAATATTTTGAATATTTTGTTAAAAACTTACCAGAACAAGTAATGTTAAAGAGTTTTACTACAGCTGATAAGAATAAAAATCAGATAGTTATTCTTTTATTAGATGAATTCGATAAGGTACAGTATCGTTGGTATGCTAAACGCAAAATCAAAGGAATTATTAAGGCTTCCGATAAATATCAAATGTTAACTGCTTTCGTTGCTTTTTTATATGAATTACCATTAAATATTCATGAAAGTGCACCTTATCGCTTTATCAATCATGACAATGATTATGTCTTAACTTATCAAATAGTGAAAAGAATTAAACGAGGAAAAAGAAAAATTCATGAGAAAAATCTTTCTCGCAAAGAAAGAAAAGCTTTAGAAAAAGTTGAGAAAGCGAAAGAAAAGAAAGAGAAAAAAAGAAAAAAATAATCCAGCTATTTAGCCTGGATTTTTTTATACCAATTTCCCGTAACAATAAACCCCATCAAAGCTTTCTATTACTACTTCAAGTTCTTGTCCAATTAAACCCTTATCCGCTTTAATTCTTACAAGAATATAATCTCTAGTATGTCCTTGAAGAAATCCATTTTTAAACTGTTCTGTAATAATGAAATGGTGCTTGTTTATCTGTCTATTTATGTGTTTTAGTTTTAAAGTTTTACTTAAGTTTAATAGTCTATGTACTCTTTCTTTTTTAATATTTCCAGGAATTTGCCCTTTTAATTTGCTTGCGACCGTTCCTTCTCTAATAGAATATGGGAAAACATGTAGTTCTTGAAAATTAACTCTTTTTATTACTTCAATTTCTTCTTGAAAGTCAGCTTCTGTCTCAGTAGGAAATCCTACGATAATATCAGTGGTAATAGCCAAATTTGGTATATTATCTCTTAATTTGTCAATGAAATTTATATATTCTTCTGTTTTGTATTTACGGTTCATTAATTTTAATATACGATTGGATCCAGATTGTAGTGGAATATGTAGATGATTAACTATTTTTTTTGAGTTTTTAATAATATCCACAACATCTGAATTTAATTCTGTGATTTCTATTGAAGAAATGCGGATTCTTTTTAAACCATCTATTTTTTCTAAATCTCTTAATAAATTAGCGAAAGAATAATTTTCTAAATCTATACCATATCCTCCGGTATTAATTCCAGTTAAAACTATCTCTACGTGTCCAGCATTAACTAAATAATTAGCTTCTTCTATTACTCTTTTCGGTGATTTTGATCTTATTCTTCCTCTTGTATAAGGAATTATGCAATATGAACAAAAATTATTACATCCATCTTGAATCTTTAGAAAAGCTCTTTGATGATTTTTAAAATCACTGATGAATAGGTTATCAAACTCTTCTAAATTGTCTAATTTTTTAACATAATTTTTAGCTAATTGATTTCTATTATATTCATCTAAATAATCAAGTATTTTATCTCTGTTTTTAGTCCCTACTACTATTTTTACTCCTTCAATCTTCATAATCTCCTCAGCTTTTAATTGGCTTAGACAACCCATAACTATTACGATTGCGTTTTTGTTTAATTGTGCAGGTCTCCTTATATATTTCTTTGATTTTCTTTCACCTGTATTTGTGACCATACAAGTATTTATTACATATACATCACTTTTTTTTGAAAATTCTACTATTTCATAACCTTTTTTTTCGAACATTTCTATTAAAGCTTCAGTTTCATATGAATTTACTTTGCATCCTAATGTATAAAAAGCAGCTTTCACTTAAATCACTCCCACACCAAACGAAACGCCGAAGCTACATATATCGCGGCTGTTTCACTGCGTAATATTGTTTTACCTAATGATATAAATTTACCTTTTGTTTTAAGAAATTTCAATTCCTTTTCACTAAATCCTCCAGCTGGACCTATTAATATTAAAACCGAACTATTTTTATCAATTTCTTTAATTACTTGTGAAAGTTTGTTATTTAATTCTCTTGCATAAGCTATTAATATAACATCAAACTGATTATAAGGTAAATCTTCTATTTTTGATAAATCATGTATTTTTGGCAAAGAAGAGCGCTCTGACTGTTCACTAGCTTCTTTTACAATAGTATTGAATCTAGGTAATTTTTTCGATATATCTTTTACTTTAACAACACTTCTATTGGTTATAATAGGATAAATTTCTTTAATTCCTAATTCAGTTGTTTTTTGTAAAACCAATTCAAAGTTATCTCGTTTAATTAAAGCTTGAGCTAAACTTAAATTAATTGTATTATTTTTAATTGGTATTTCTCTTTTTATTTCTAAAAAAACTTTATCTTTTGTGAAATTAGTAATTGATGCTTCATAACTCTTGTGATCGTTAGTGTTTAGTATTAATAAGTCTTTTATTTTAAATCTCATAACATTTTTAATATGATG
>CAZSZZ010000027.1:0-5495 GCA_964611005.1 uncultured Candidatus Izemoplasmatales bacterium
ATATTTATTAATCAAATTAGAGAAAAAGTAGGGGTAATGTTTGGAAATCCTGAAATTACACCAGGAGGCAGAGCATTGAAATTCTACTCTTCAATTCGATTAGAAATTCGCAAGGGTCAACAAATTAAAAATGGTACAGACATAGTTGGAAATGAAGCTAGAGTTAAAGTTGTTAAAAACAAAGTAGCCGCACCATTTAAGACATGTGTAGTAGATATAATATTTGGAAAAGGAATATCTAGAGCGGGTGAATTAGTAGATTTAGCCACCGAATATGAGATAATTAATAAAAGCGGCTCTTGGTATTCATATAAAAACAAGAAAATTGGTCAGGGTAAAGAAAATGTTAAAAAATATTTATTGGAAAACCCTGAAATATTTGAAGAAATAAACAAATTAATTCGTGAAAAAATGTCACAAAAATAGAAAGGCCATTCTTGGTTTTTCTTTTTTTTGTATCTAATAAGAAAAATAATAGTGAATTAATAAATATCTTTTGACTATGACAGGAATATATAATATAATAGAATAGATTAAAAAGTATATTGTTGTATGTCATCATACGTTTAATATATGAAATAACATAATAAAAAGGAGATAATAATATGCCAGACTATCTACAAATTATTATTTCCAGTTTGTTAGGTCTTATTGTTGGTGGACTTATTGGATTTATTATAAGAGTATCAGTCGTTGAAAAAGGTTTTCAGACTGCTAAAAATAAATCACAAAGTATAATTGACAATGCATTTGCGCAAGCTGAGAGAATTAAAAAAGAAAAACTTCTCGAAGCTAAACAAGAGATTTATAATCTAAATCATGAAAACGAAAAAATCTTAAAAGAAAAAAGAAATGAAGTAGCTATTCGTGAAAACAAGCTACACCAACGGGAAGAATTATTAGAGCGAAGATCATCTAATTTAGATAAACGTGAAATTAATTTAGACCGTAAAGAAGAGATCTTAGACAATCGAAAATCCGCAATTGACGAAAAGAACTATCAACTGGAAAAAATTATTAAAGAACAAAATGAAAAGCTTTTACAAATCGCTAATTTTACGGAAAAACAAGCAAAAGACGTGGTTATGAAACGTGTTGAAGAAGACATGGTTGATGAAATTGACCGTTATATTAGAGATGAAGAGGAAAAGGCTAAAGATGAAGCACAAAAACGTGCGAAAGAAATTATTTCTAATGCAATACAGAAATATGCACAAGATGTTACTGTAGAGACTACAGTATCAGTAGTAACACTTCCAAATGATGAAATGAAGGGTCGCATAATTGGACGAGAAGGTCGTAATATTAGAGCCCTTGAAGCACTTACGGGGGTTGATCTAATTATAGATGATACTCCAGAGGCTGTAGTGTTATCTGGATTTGATCCAATACGTAGAGAAATCGCAAAACGTGCTCTTGAGACCTTAATCTTAGATGGTAGAATTCATCCAGCTAGAATTGAAGAGATAGTAGAAAAGACAAGAGTAGAAATTGATCAATTTATCAGAGATAAAGGTGATGAGGCTGTATTTGAAACTGGAATTGGAAGAATACACCCTGACTTAACTAAATTGATTGGACGTTTACATTTTAGAACATCATATGGACAAAATGCCTTGCGTCATTCCATAGAAACTGCATTTCTTGCAGGTAAAATGGCTGTCGAATTAGGCGAAAATGAAGTTATTGCAAAAAGAGCTGGATTACTCCATGATATTGGAAAAGCAGTTGACCATGAAATTGAAGGCTCACACGCTGAAATCGGTTATTCAATAGCTAAAAAATACCGCGAACATCCAGCAGTGTTGGACGCAATAATATCTCATCACGGTGATAAGGAATCAACTACTATTATCGGTGTATTAGTAGCCGCAGCTGATGCTTTAAGTGCCGCTAGACCAGGAGCTAGATCGGAATCCTTAGAAAATTACATAAATAGACTATCTCAATTAGAAGAAATATCTTCTGAAATTAAAGGTGTTGAAGAAGCTTACGCTATTCAAGCCGGAAGAGAAGTAAGGGTTATTGTAAAGCCAAATGAAGTTGATGATACAAGAACTCATGTAATAGCTAAACAAATTAAAGAACAAATTGAAGAGAGATTAAGTTATCCTGGAACGATAAAAATTACTGTAATACGAGAAACACGAGCTCAAGATATTGCAAAATAAAGAATTGCCTTCCAGCATTTGGAAGGCTTATTTTTTAAAATGAAAATAATATGCGAGGAATACCTTGCCTAGGAAAAGAGCAAAATATGAAAGTATTATTTATAGGCGATGTTTATATGGAAAGAGGAAGAAATGCTTTTGATAAGTATTTCGACCAAGTAAAAAGAGAATATAAACCTCAACTTATAATTGTTAATGGAGAAAACATAGCTGATGGCAATGGACTTAGCGAATCCATATACAAAGATTATTTAAAAAGAGGGGTTAATGTTTTCACTATGGGAAATCATACATTTACTAGAAAAGATTATCCTAAAGTATTAAATTTTCCCTATGTTGCAAGACCGGCTAACTATGGTCCTGGAACACTTGGAAATGAATATGTAATGTATCAATATAATGATAAGTTAATAGCTGTTATTAACTTACTTGGGAGAATATTTATGCATGACCCTATAGAAAATCCTTTTTTGGTAGCTGATAGATTATTAAAAGAAATTAAAGCTGATTATATAATAGTAGACTTTCACGCCGAAGCAACCAGTGAAAAATTAGCTTTAGCACATTACCTCGATGGGAGAGTAGACGCTGTTTTAGGAACACATACACATGTTTCTACAGCTGATAATATGGTTTTACCAAAGAAAACATTATATATTACAGATATAGGAATGACTGGAGTTAAATATGGAATTATAGGTGGTAATATAAAACAAGCTATAAGAAAATTTATTAGTGGAGTTCCAGAAAGAGTTAAACCTGAAAAAGAAGGGAAGCTACAATTCAATGCCGTTATTATGGACTTAGATTTGAAGACGATTAATAGAATAAATATAGTAGAGGATTAGCATATGGAAAATTTAAATAAACCGAGTTTAAAATTGGCACGCAAGCGGTCAAAAAAAACAGTAGAAATAATTAGATATAATAATGATAAATCAATAAAAAATCTAGGATTAGGTAAAAAATATTTAATCCAAACCCATGGATGTCAAGCCAATGAAATAGACTCAGAGATCTTAAGAGCCATGATAGAGGAACAAGGCTATCAGAGAACTGATAAAGTCGAAGAAGCGAGTCTTATATTAATAAACACATGCGCAGTAAGAGAAGGAGCTGAAAACAAGGTTTTCGGTGAACTTGGAAGATTAAAAAGCTTTAAGAAAATAAATCCTGATTTAATCTTAGTCGTTTCCGGATGCATGTCTCAAGAAGAAACTACAGTTGAAAGAATCCTTAACAAATATAAACATGTTGATATAGTAATAGGAACTCATAATTTAGATAAATTCATTTATTACTTAGATAAGTTTATGAAAGAGAAAAAACAAATAATTGAAGTGTTATCTGAAGAAGGAAAAATAGTAGAGAATTTACCCCATGCTAGGGAAAACCGCTTTAAAGCATGGGTTAATATAATGTATGGCTGTGATGAATTTTGTACTTACTGTATAGTTCCTTATACAAGAGGTAAAGAACGCTCTAGAGGAAAAGAATATATTATTTCTGAAGTTCAAGAATTAGTTAGAAAAGGTTACCAAGAAGTAACCTTAATCGGTCAAAATGTCAATTCATATGGATTAGATTTTTCAGATGGTGATTATACCTTCCCAGATTTATTAAGAGATTTAAGCAAACTAGATATTCCCCGCATTCGTTTTACCACAAGTCATCCAAAAGACTTTTCCGATGAATTAATAAATGTAATAAGTGAATGCGACAATATAATGCCATATATTCATCTACCAGTTCAATCAGGTTCTAATAAAGTATTAAATAAGATGAACCGTAAATATACAAAAGAACAATACCTGGATTTAGTAGATAGAATATATAAAAAAATACCTGAAGTATCTATAACAACTGATATTATTGTAGGCTTTCCTACAGAGACTGAAGAGGATTTTGAAGAAACCATTGATTTAGTTCGTAAAGCTAAATTTGAAGGAGCTTATACTTTTGTTTATTCTAAAAGAAAAGGTACTCCAGCTGCCCTTTATGAAGAAACAGTCACAAAAGAAGAAGCTAAAGATAGATTGCACCGCTTAAATAAATTAATAAATGAAGGTTATTTAAGAGGCAATCAAAGATTTGAAGGAAAAGTAGTACAGGTTTTAGTTGAAGGATATTCAAAGACAAACAAAAATGTTCTTTCAGGATATACAGAAAACAACAAATTAGTAAACCTTTCAATAAATCAAAAAATGATTGGAAAAATAGTTCCTGTTAAAATTACAAAAGCAAAAACCTGGTCTTTAGATGGTGAATATTTTCCTGGATAACTTCAATTATATTTTAATATAAATAAAAACAAGGAAATCGCTGAAAATATGCGTACTTCTATTGAAATATATTTTAATATAAGGTAATATATTAATATATTGAAAAAAAAGGGTGAGAATATGTCTAAATTCAAATCAAAAGAAGAGTATTTTTCATTTTCAAAACGTTTGGTTGTGATTCCAACAGAGGATATTAAAAAGCTTTTCTTAAAATACAAGGTAAAACTACCTTTATTTATTCATGCTTTTTTGTTAAGAGAAACAATAAGGCCTAAAGTTTTTGAAGATAAAATATATAGTACATATACAGATGAATTGAAATATCGCCTTAGAGGATATGATAATTTTTCTCTATATCCTTTAGAAAAATTAATAGAAAAATATAACTTAGATTTTGAATTATCTAGATATAAAGAGCTACTTTTTAATATTATTTTTATAAATATGAATAAATTATCTCTAAAGAATAACTTCATCAATGAATTAGAACAACTTCAACACAATTACACAGTTGATTTAGAGGTTATGAAATACAGCGAATTTTATGAATTAATTAAAGAATTTTTCTATGAAGCCAAGGGATATCTTGATGGTGTAAAACTCACAGATTGGAATGAAGAACTATTATCTTCATATACATTGGGCGATTTAAAAGCTCTTGGTAATAAGTATAATGTTAATGTTCCAAGAAGAATAAACAAATCAAAACTTATTGCAATTTTAACAGCTAAATTTCAATTAACAGAAGACGAATCAAAATTATTATCCAAAAAAAGCGTTTTAGATTTAGAAATATATGCTAAAGAAAAAGGGTTTAAAATATCAATTGATTTAAAGAAAAAAGATATGATTGAATTTATTCAGTTTGCTCTAGATATGTATCACAAACCAATCGAAGAGGACAATTTTAATTATGATATACCTCTTGAAAGCCGCGAGGAGGAAGTTGTTAGTGATATAGAAGCTGAAGAAGTAATTGAAGAAAGCATTTCTGAAGAAGTTATTCCTACAGTGGAAGAAGAAGTTGAAGAAATAACTAAAG
>CAZSZZ010000027.1:5595-13107 GCA_964611005.1 uncultured Candidatus Izemoplasmatales bacterium
TTGAAGAAATAACTAAAGCTGTCGAAGAAAAGACTGAGATTAAAGAAGAAAAACTTTCCGAAAAGGTATCTAAAGAAGAAAAAATATCTAAAAAACAAATTGTACTACCTGAAGGAGAAAAAATAAAAGAAGAACCTGAAAAAATAGAGAAAGAAGAAAAATCTGAAGAAGAAAATGTACAAGAAGAATTAAAAGAGGAAGTTTTAACTGAAGAAAGCCTTCTTTCTGAAGAAGAAAAGGAATTACTAGACGAAAAAATTAATCAAATAATTAAAAAATTCTATAAAAAGCGTCGTCGTCGTCGCATTATATGGTTTATTATAATTGTTTTAGTTTTAGCTATTATCGGTTTTTCCGGATATTCATATTATTATTACACAGTTTTAAACCAGGGTAATTTACCTTTTAATTTACCAGTTTTTTGGAATTAATGTAGGAGAATAAATGAAACAAATTGATCCAAGTATTTATACACCAATGATGCAACAATATTTAGAAATTAAAAAAGACTATAGCGATTATATAGTCTTTTTTCGACTTGGAGACTTTTATGAAATGTTTTTTCAAGATGCTATAACTGCTTCAAAAGAACTTGAAATTGTTCTTACAGGTAGAGATGCTGGAGCTAAAGAAAGAGTCCCAATGTGTGGTGTACCATATCATGCAAAAAATATTTATTTAGAGAAATTAGTTGAAAAAGGATATAAAGTAGCTATAGTTGAACAGGTAGAAGACCCTAAAAAAGCTAAGGGATTGTTAAACGCGAAGTTATTAAACTAGTTACTCCGGGTACTATTATTGAAGATGGAACAATTGACCAAAAGGATAACAATTATATAGTAGCTGTATCTGAATATAAACTTGGCTTTATTTTAGCTTTTTCAGATTTAACTACAGGAGAAAACTATTTAGAAAAAGTTCCAAAAGATATCAATATTTTATTCAATGAAATATTAAATTTAAATGTTAAAGAAGTTGTTATTCCTTCAAAATTAAGAAATCGTCTGATTAAACATTATTTAAAAACTTATGAATTAACCATTTCAATTCAAGATGATATTAATTTACCAACCTATTATAATAATTTAGTAAATGATATCTATGATAAAGACTTAATTCAAGCTTTCGCAAGACTAGTTAATTATTTAGAAAAGACTCAAAAACAATCATTAATTCACTTGCAAAAAGTTCAAGTATTTACCTCTGAGTCATATCTTAGAATTGATAATAATTCAAAGAAAAACCTAGAATTGATAGAGACTTTAAGACGTGGTTCCAAACAAAACACTTTATTTTCTTTACTTGATAAATGTGAAACCGCAATGGGTTCTAGATTTTTAAAACAAAGTATTCAAAGACCATTAATTGATAGAAAACATATTTTACAAAGATATAGTTTAGTTGAAAGCTTAAATAATAATTTTATTATAAAAAGTGATTTATCAAAACAATTAAAACAAGTTTATGACCTAGAGAGAATTGTTGGAAGAATTTCTTTTGGAAATGCCAATGCTAAAGATATGGTTAATCTAAAAAAGAGCTTACTAACAATTCCTTATATAAAGGATTCTTTAATAGACTTAAAGGATGATTTCGCAAAAGACTTAAGTGAAAACATCCCTTCTTTAAATGACCTTACAAATTTAATAGAAAAAGCTTTAATTGATAATCCACCACTATCTATTAAAGAAGGTGGAATTATAAAAAATAGCTATAATAAGTCTTTAGATGAATTTCGAAATATCGCTAGAAATTCAAAACAATGGATTGAAGACTTTGTTGAAAGAGAACGTTTAAGAACAGGAATAAAAAAATTAAAAGTAGGATATAATAGAGTATTTGGATATTATATTGAAATAACAAAAGGTCAACTTGACCTTGTGAAAGATGAATTTGGATATATTAGAAAACAAACATTATCCAATTCAGAACGCTATATAACCGAAGAATTAAAAGTCCAAGAAACAAAGATTCTTGCAGCTAATGATTCTATTATTAATTTAGAATATGACTTGTTTATTGAATTAAGAGATATTGCAAAAACTTATACTATAGAACTTCAAAAATTAGCGAGAACTCTATCTGAAATTGATATGTTATTAGGCTTTTCAATAGTTTCAATGAATAATCGTTATATAAAACCAACTATAGTTGATGAACAAATAATTGATATAGCTTCAGGGAGACATCCTGTAGTTGAGGTGATAAATGATGAAACATTTGTCTCTAATGATGTACATATGGGGCCAAATGACCATATATTATTGATTACAGGCCCTAATATGAGTGGAAAATCCACTTATATGAGACAGGTTGCTTTAATAATAATTATGGCTCAAATTGGATGTTTCGTTCCTGCAAAACACGCTAAAATACCAATTTTCGATCAAATATTCACAAGAATTGGAGCTTCTGATGATTTATCAATAGGAATGTCTACTTTTATGGTGGAAATGTTAGAAGTAAATTATGCCTTAAAAAACGCTACGAATAAGTCTTTGATTTTATTCGATGAAATAGGAAGAGGTACAGCTACCTATGATGGAATGGCTTTAGCTCAGGCTATAATTGAATATTCTCATCATAAAATAAATTGTAAGATTTTATTTTCTACACATTACCATGAATTAACTTATTTAGAAGATGATTTAAAGGCATTACATAATGTTCATGTTTCGGCTAAAGAAGAAAATGGTAATATTGTTTTTTTACACAAGGTAGTAGATGGACCTACAGATAGAAGCTATGGTATACACGTCGCAAAACTAGCTAAGCTTCCAAATATTGTAATAAATCGTTCAAAAGAAATATTAAAAGAATTAGAGAAAAACCATGGTTATAATATTATAAAACCGCAAACTATAGATTTATTTAATTATCAAGAAACTTTGGAATTACAAGAAGATATAACGGATAAGTATAAATCAATAATTGAACAATTAAAAGAATTAGATATCAATGATATCACCCCTATTATGGCGATGAATATCTTAAATGATGTCATAGAAGAAATCAAGAAACTTTCAAATAAATAAGGAGCCATTATGAGCATTATTAAAAAGCTCGACCAAGTTATCGCTAATAAGATAGCTGCTGGTGAAGTGATTGAAAAAATAGCTAATGTAGTTAAAGAATTGGTTGAAAACAGTATTGATGCTTTAGCTACAGAGATTGATATATCTTTAATTGAATCTGGTTTAACATCAATCACTGTAACTGATAATGGTGTAGGTATGGATAAAACCGATGCTTTAAAAGCGTTTGAAAGACACGCAACATCTAAGATTAAAAATATTAATGATCTCTTTAGAATAAATTCACTCGGTTTTAGAGGAGAGGCTTTACCTAGTATAGCTTCTATTAGTAAAGTAGAACTAATCACTTCAAAAGATGGTGAAGCTATAAAGGTCATTTATGAAGATGGTTTACTAGTTTCTACATCCAGCGCCAGTTTTAATCAAGGCACTAAAGTTCAAGTTACTAGATTATTTTATACCACCCCAGCTAGATTTAAATATCTTAAATCTCCTCAATATGAACTAGCGATGATTGTTAGTTTAGTACATAAATTTGCCTTAGCTTACCCTGGTATATCATTTAAACTAACAAATAACCAAAAAATACAGTTTGTAAGTCCTGGTAATTCGAATATAAAAGATCTTTTAGCTAAAATATATTCAACTGATATAGGAAGAAATTTAATTGAATTTTCAGGAGAATCTAGAGATTATTCTATTTATGGACTTACTTCGAATCCTATAATTAATCGTTCAAATAATCACTATGTACATATATTCGTAAACAAAAGAAGTATTACTGATATAAAGATTATCAATGCTATACGTGAATGTTATGAACAGTTGATACCAAAAAATCGCTATCCTATAGCTGTTCTATATATCAAATGTGATCCATCTATTATCGATGTCAATATTCATCCGAGAAAACAAGAAGTTAAGTTTTCTGAGTATGGAAAGCTTTTAGAACTAATAAAAAACACCATAGAACCTTTAGTTTCTAATTCGTATATCTACCAAACACCAAAAGATTCTGATGTTGAACAAATTAAATTAGAGTTTCATGAACCTTTTAAAAAATATGAAGAAGATAAATTAAAACAACCAATTAACAATATAGAAAAGCCTATTAAAAAACCAAAAGAAGTAATACCTGATATGGAATATATTGGACAATATCTTGGTACTTATTTAATTTATCAAAATGAGGTTGGCTTGTATTTATTAGACCAACATGCCGCAGCTGAACGCATACGTTATGAGAGATATTTAAAACAAATGTCCTTAAGACATTCGGAAGCCCAAGAATTATTACTTCCTCTTGAACTTGCATTACCTAAAGAGAAAGCTTTATTATTGGAAAGTCATTTCTTAGAATTATCAGATTTTGGAATAAAGGGAATAATTACCGACAACCAGTTTTTAATAAAACAAGTTCCTTCATGGTTTTATAAAGGTCATGAACTTGAATTTGCGGAAACAATAGTTGAAGCTTTAATATCAGAAAAAAGTTTAAAAAAATCAGATGTGATAGATGATCTCGCAAAACTTTTATCCTGTAAACATTCCTTAAAAGCTAATCATTATATTACAAAAACTGAAGCTATAAATTTACTAAGTGATTTAAGAAAATGTAAAAAACCTTATACCTGTCCTCATGGAAGGCCTATAATTGTTCGTTTAACAATAAACCAAATAGAACATTGGTTTAATAGGGTATTATAATGAGCCAAATTATAGCTATTTTAGGCCCTACTGGAGTTGGGAAGACAAAATTAAGTTTAGTTTTAGCTAAACAATTGAACGCAGAAATAATATCTTGCGATTCAATGCAGTTTTATAGAGGACTAGATATAGGAACTGCTAAAATAAAAGAAAGCGAAAGAGAAGGTATTAAACACCATCTAATAGATATATTAGACCCTGATGAAGAATTTTCAGTTGCTAAATATCAAGAGATTGTAAGAAAAAAAATAACTGAATTATTTAATAAAAATATCCCGGTTATTTTAGTTGGTGGCAGTGGACTATATATTTCCTCTGTTTTATATGACTATCGCTTTATAGGAGATAAACATAGTAGTAAAACAGAGGAAAAATACAAGAATTATTCTCTTTTAGAACTAGAAATTTTATTAAGGGAACTTTCTCCAGAATTAGCTGATGATACCGACTTAAAAAACAGAAGAAGAGTTTTAAGATCCTTAGAAAAAGTAAATTTAGATTTTAAACGAACTGCTGATAATTTATATTATAAAAACGCTATTTTAATAGGACTCGATATGAAAAGAGAATTATTATATAAACGTATTGATTTGCGCGTAGAAGAAATGTTTAATAAAGGATTATTAGAAGAAGTTAAAGAGCTATATGAAAAATACCCTTTAGCACAGTCTAGTAAAGCTATAGGATATAAAGAGTTATTTAAATACTTTACTAGTGAAATAACTATTTCAGAAGCAAAAGAAGAAATTAAAAGGAATTCACGAAGATATGCAAAGCGTCAACTCACATGGTTTCGTAATAAAATGAATTGCATTTGGTTTAATGTAGATTCTTCAAATTTTGATAATACAATAAATGAAATTATAAATTATATACAAAAACAAAAAAAATAAGACTGTTTTTGTCTTATTTTTTAGTATAAGGCCATTGATTAAACCCGCCCTTTAATATATATATTGGCTTATATCCCTTTTTTGAAAGTTTATTAGCTACTTTTCTTACAGCTCCTCTATCAATATCAGAATACAAGAAAACAGCTTGGTCATTTCGAATTTTATATAGTGAGCCTAATAAAGAACGCTTAGGAAAATTACGACTTCCATTTATTTTGCTTTTCTTAAATTCTTCTTCTTTACGAATATCGAATAATTGACCTTTTCTCATGTTATTGCGAAATTCTTCTGGTTCCATTATAATTATGTTATCAGGGTCAGCTTTTTTTCTAGTTGCTATATAATAACCTAATAATAATCCCAAACCTATTGGTAACAACCAATTCATTGTATCACTCATAGTTAAAAACATAAATTCACCTCTTTTTATACCACTTTATTATAGTAGAGATGAAATCTATTGTCAATAACACATTTTTGTAATATAATATTTTATGTTACGTTATATATACTAGGAGGAAATTATGATAAGTACAAGTGACTTTAAAACAGGATTAACTCTTGAGTATGATGGAAATATCTATCAAATCCTAAATTTTCAACACGTAAAGCCAGGAAAAGGAAGTGCGTTTGTCAGAACGAAATTAAGAAATTTGCGTACTAAATCTGTAATAGATATTACATTTAACTCAGGAGAAAAATTTGAATTAGCTCAAATAGACAAGAATCAAATGCAATATTTATATAATGCAGATGATGTTTATGTTTTTATGAACAATGAAACATATGAACAAATCGAACTATATAAATCTAATCTAGAAAATGAAATATATTATCTAACAGAAGGAATGAATATCAATATCATTTCTTATGGTAGTGAAATATTAGGAATAGAATTACCTGACAAAGTAATTCTTGAAGTAGCAGAGACTCCAGGAGGAGCTAAAGGAAATACTGCATCTAATGCGACTAAAGAAGCATTAACTAATACAGGATTGCGTTTGTCAGTTCCACTTTTTATCAATATTGGTGATAAAATAGTGGTATCTACAGCTACTGGTAAATATGATACCAGAGCTAAGTAAAGAGGTGAACATTTTTGGAAGTTAGTCAGTCGGGGCTTTACTTTTTACAAATTACATTTAATCCATCATTGCTTATATTGATGGTTATTCTATTATTCATTTCAGCGTTTTTTTCAATGACAGAAATGGCTTTTTCTTCTGTAGGAAAATTAAGATTAAAAACCCTAGTAGAAAAAGATATATCAGGGTCTAAAAAAGCTCTTTGGATTATTGAACATTTTGATAATGCTTTAACTACATTATTAGTAGGAAATAATCTAGCTAATATCGCTTTAGCTACAGTATCGGTTATGTTATTTACCGGGATTTTTCAATCTATGCCCAATGCGGATACTTGGATTTCAATTACAAATACTGTAGTTATGACAATAATAATATTAATTTTTGGAGAAATTTTACCTAAAAGCCTTGCGAAATATCACACTGAAAAGATATGTTTAAAAATAAGTTCTTTAATATATTTTATTATAAAAGTCATGACACCAATTACCTATTTGTTTTTATTATTAAACAGAAAAGTAATGTCAAAAGTAGAAACTGATAATCATATTTCTGTAACTGAGTCTGATTTAGAAACTATTATAGATACCATGGAAGAAGAAGGATCTATTGATGAAGAAGAAGCAGATATGTTACAAAAAGTATTAGATCTATCAGAGATTAATGTAGAAGAAATTATGACTCCAAGAGTTGATATGGTAGCGATTGAAGTCAATGAAGATATAGAAAAAGTTAAGGAAATATTCTTTAAAAATAAATTTTCTAGAATTCCTGTTTATGATGGAAATATAG
>CAZSZZ010000028.1:0-12971 GCA_964611005.1 uncultured Candidatus Izemoplasmatales bacterium
ATTGGTTCTTCTATATAATCTAACTGTAATTGATTTCTTTTGTTTTTATGAATTAACTTACTTATTATCCTAGGGTAAAATTGTTTTAAATCATAATTATACGCTTTTAACAGTTCTTTAATAATGGCGGAAGAGTCATCATCATCAATAATTTGAAAATCTTTATTATAACCTAATTTGTCAATGTCATATCTTAAAATCTTTGCTCCCATAGCATGAAAAGTAGATACCCAAACACTGTTAATAGGAGCTTCTATCAAATTAAAAATACGGCTTCTCATTTCTTCAGCCGCTCTATTAGTAAATGTAATAGCCAAAATATTACTTGGAGCTATCCCTATCTGGTCTATTAAATACGCAATTCTATTAGTAAGCACCTTGGTTTTACCAGAACCTGCTCCCGCTACTGCCATAACGGGTCCATTAATGGTTTTAATTGCCTCAATTTGAGATTTATTGAGGTCTTTAAATATTGTCTCTATCAAAGTTACCACCTTATAAATATTATATCATATTTGATGCAATTTTATACATCTTATATCGTTTTATTCTTATATTTTTCAAAGCGTTGTTTCTTATTTCTATTTTTCAATATCTGATTTAAATGCCTATATATAGCACTATTTTAATTTTTATATTATCTTTTAGAGATAATTATTTATCTGATTTTATTATTTCATATGATTATTCGCTTTTGATTTTTCTATCAATAATTTTTTAGATATTTCTTAGCTTTTTTCTTCATGATTTTTAGATAATATATTAATCTCTTAATCTTATTTTATATTTCTTTATTTATATGGCTTTTTAAATTAATTTATATTTCTAGAAACAATAAGTTCTATGATATGTAAATCGCTAATATTAGCTTTTTTCATTAGATTCTAAATAAAAACCGCAAAAATGCGGTTTTTATTTAAAACTTGATTTCAATTCACATATACGATTAAAAATAAGCTCTTCTGATTTAGAATCATAATCAGTAGTAAAATATCCTTTTCTAATAAATTGGAACCTTTCTAATGGATATGTCTCTTCTAAAGATTTTTCTACATACCCTTTTATTTTTTTCTTTGAATTTGGATTTAGCCTATCAATTAAATCTCTTTTTGAGTTTGAATCTGTCATTAAAGGTTCAAACAAATTAAACTCAGCTTTTTGAGCAGTGGTTGCTTCAACATAATGAATGGTTCCATTAGGTTTTCTTTCTTTGAATCCAGTTCCTGATTTTGTTAGAGGATCATATGTGCACTGTAATTCAACTATATTTCCAAAATCATCGTATTTAATATCATTACATTTAATAAAATATGCGAACATCAATCTAACTTCAAGTCCAAATGATAATCTTCTCCATTTTTTATTTGGTTTTTGTTCAACAAAATCATCTCGTTCAATAAATATATTTCTTCCAAATGCTATCTTACGAACCCCTATACTTTCATTATCTTTGTTAAAAGGAACTTCAATCCATTCAATTTGATTTTCTGGGTAATTTGTAATCACAACTTTTAAAGGATTTAAAACTGCGTTTATCCGTTTGACTTTATAATTTAAATCATCTCTTAATGCATTTTCTAACATTTCACTTGAAACTGTTGAATTAATTCGAGATAATCCTGTTCCTAATATGAAATTCTTAATCGATTCTCTAGTATACCCTCTTCTACGCAACCCTGCTAAAGTCGGCATTCTTGGATCATCATATCCATCTACTAATTTTTTCTCAACCAATTCTTTTAAATATCTTTTTGACAATATTGTATTGGTAATATTTAAACGACCAAATTCATATTGATGTGGAATATGTTCCATTTCACATTTTTCTACAAACCAATCATATAATATTCTATGATCATCATATTCTAACGAGCATAGTGAATGTGTGACACCTTCAATTGCATCTTGTATGGGATGAGCAAAATCATACATTGGATAAATACACCATTTATCCCCAGTATTATGATGGTTAATATGAATGATACGATATATTACCGGGTCTCTCATATTCATATTTGGATGAGACATATCTATTTTTGCACGTAATGTTTTTTCACCATCTTTATATTTCCCATTTTTCATTTCTTCAAATAAGTGTAAATTTTCTTCTATACTGCGATTTCTATTCGGTGAATTTTTCCCTGGTTTCGTCAAAGTACCACGATATTCTTTCATCTCTTCATAGGTTAAATCACAAACATAAGCTAATCCTTTTTTAATTAATTTTATCGCTAGATTATAATTCGTATCAAAATAATCTGAACCAAATAGAATTTGATTGGGCTTATATCCTAACCAAGCAATATCTTCTTTTATTGCCTCCACAAAAGAACTATCCTCTTTAACGGGATTAGTATCATCGAATCTTAAGTTTGTCTTACCACTAAAATATTTAGCTAATTCAAAGTTAGTAATTATAGCTCTTGCATGTCCGATATGTAAATATGCATTTGGTTCTGGAGGGAACCTAGTTACAATCTCCTTTACCTTACCGCTTTTTAAATCTTCTTCCATAATGGTTTTTATAAAATTAGATTCTAGTTCCATAGTTATTTCTCCTCATTTATATTTAATCTAGATGATCCATTTAACAAAAAATCATCTACTTTATTTTCTTTTTTATATTTATAATATCCTGCAATTCCAATCATAGCTGCGTTATCTGTACAATATTTAATACTTGGAAAATATACAGGTATATCTGTGATTCTATCTCTCATTTTTTGTCTTAATCCCGAATTAGCCGCAACTCCTCCTACAACAATAATTTGCTTAATATTATTTGCTTTCTTTGCCCTCATTGTTTTTGAGACCAATACATCAGTAACTGCTTCTTGAAAACTTCGACAAAAATTATTTACATTTACTGTTTCATTTCTTTGTTTCATATTGTGGTTTAAATTAATAACATGAGACTTTAACCCTGAAAAACTAAAATTAAAATCATCAGAATCAATCATCGGTCTAGGAAAAGAATATTTTTCCTCTCCTAAACGAGCTAATTTATCTACAATAGGCCCCCCTGGATAACTTAAGCCTAATACTCTAGCTACTTTATCATAAGCTTCCCCAACGGCGTCATCTTGAGTTTCTCCTAATTTCTTAAATAAAAAATGTTCTTTCATTAATATTAATTCTGTATGTCCGCCTGATACAACTAGCGCAAGCAAAGGAAATTTCATATCGTGTTCGATATTACTGGCGTAAATATGTCCAGTAATATGATGAACTCCAATAATTGGAATGCTATAATTTAGACTAACAACTTTCGCGGCATTAACTCCAATTAGTAACGAACCAATTAACCCCGGACCTTCTGTCACTGCAACTAAATCTAAATCTGTATATTTTATGTTAGCTTCTTTTATAGCACGATCGAAAACGTATGTAATTCCTTTAATATGTTCTCTCGAAGCGATTTCGGGTACAACTCCACCATACTCCTTATGAATATCTATTTGAGATAAAACTATATTACTTAAAATTTCTTTCCCATCTTTTGTAACACTTACACTTGTTTCGTCACAACTAGTTTCTACTCCTAAAACGTACATTTACTCACTTCCAATTCTTAAATACATCAAATACGCATCTTCACCATTTGAATAATAATTTTTTCTAATTGATACAACTGAAAAATCAAATAATTCATATAAATTAATAGCAGCTATATTTGATTTTCTAACCTCTAATGTAATTTCCTTGATATTATTCATACGTAAATAATTGATTATATATCTTAGAAATTTCTTACCTAAATTTTGTCTTTGATATTTATGCAAAATATAAAAATTATTTATTTGAGCTTTATCTATATCTATCCAAAGAGTTATTTGTCCAATAATTTCACTATTATCTTTTCTTACCATTACAAAATATTTCATTAGATGACTATTTTCAATATGATTTTTTATGATTTCATCCCCTAACGTTTCTCCTAACATAATTAAATCATATTTAGTTATAGTTGAAACATCACAGATATGCATATCTCTAATTATTACTTCCACTTTTATTTCTTTCTGCTTCTGTTATCCTTAAATAATTTGGTATTAATTTATGTATATCTTTTACTTCAGTAAGTAAATCAGAAGCTAAGATTTTATTTATATTTGGCTTACCTTCTGTAATAAAATCATATTCAAAACTTAATTGATTTAAAAATAATTCTATATTTTCAAGATGTTCATCTTTGATAAATTCTAATTTCCCATTACTTTGTTTCATAGTTGCGATAAAAGCATTTCCTCTTCTGGCGTCTATATAAGGAATAATATATTCTTTGGTAGACGCAGAAGCTATCAAAGCTAATGATGAAACTGAATATACGTTAATTTCATTAAGATACCCGATCATTTTAGCTACCGTTACACCAATTCTTACACCTGTATAACTGCCGGGACCAATTCCGATAATTATCTCGTCTAGGTCTTGTAAGGTAATACTTTGTTTATTAAGCATTTCATTAAGTAAAGGGATAATTGTTACAGAGTGATTATTAATACCCTCTCTATAAATACATTCTTGTTCAACCCCATCAACTACTAAGCTTAAATATATATGTTTAGTGGCCGTATCTATTACTAATATTTTTGACAACTTTTTCATACCTCCCATTACCTTCTATATACAATACTCGTAAATCTTTTTCAATAACATTAATTCTAATTTTTAAAAATTCATCTGGTAACATTTTATTTATGTAAGTATACCATTCAATAACACTAACTCCGTTACCAAAAATATAATCATCAAGTTCATAATCATAGCCTACATTTTCTAAACGATAAACATCCATATGGTATAAATCTAGCTTTTCATGTTCATATATTTTTAATATAGTAAAAGTAGGAGAATTTATATTAGCGGAAATCCCCATGTTTTTAGCTAAATATTTTGTAAATGTTGTCTTTCCCGAGCCTAAATCACCAGTAAGTCCTATAATAAATCCAGGAAATAGATTGTTAGTAATTATTGCCGCTAGAATATTAGTATCTTCTAATGAAGTAATTGTTATTTTTGTTTTCACAAAAAAAACTCCCATCTCTATATTTTTATAGTAAGATTATAACATAAAATCAATAAAACTCTATGTTTTTTATATTATATTAAATAATGATATTACAGTTTATTTCAACTAAAACTATGTATGTGCTATAATAATTAACGGGATATTATCATAACGAGGTGATTCAATTGTTTTTAATTATACATAATCCTTTATCCAATAATAAAAAATCTAAAAAAACAACGAATAAAATAGTTAAGTTTTTTCAACACCATTCTGTACCTTTTATGCTAAGGTCAACGCTTAAAATAGAAAACTTGAATGATTTTTTAGATAAAAATCAAAAAATAACTGATATTTTATACCTAGGTGGAGATGGATCAATTAATTATCTAATTAATCACGTGGATATAAGTAATATAAAACAAAATATTTATTTAGCTAAATCTGGTTCAGGTAATGATTTTTTAAAGAGTTTGTCAAGAATAAATTCTGGTAATATTACTATAGCTAAAGCTACAACCAATAATGGCGAATTTAATTTTATAAATGGCTGTGGAATTGGAATTGATTCTTTGATTTGCCATTATGTAGATAAAGATGAAAAAAAAGGCAAATTATCTTACCTAATCAATTTTTTTAGAGCAATTATTAAATACCATAGAATGAATTTTGATGTAGTAGTTGATGGGACAAAATACCATTTTGAAAAAGGATATTTTGTTGTTGTACAAAACGGAAAATATTTCGGCGGAGGTATGAAAATAGCCCCTTTCGCAGATATTACAAATGATGATTTTGTTGTCGTTATCGCTCATAATTTAAATAATTTCATAATTCAAATGTTATTCGCGACTATATATTTAGGTTGGCATCGCTTTATTAAAAAACGAATTACTTTCTTAAAAGGCAAAGAAATAACTATTAAGATTAAAGATAGATATTATTTTCAAACAGATGGAGAAATTTTATCAGATATAAATGAAATAACTATTAAAAAAGTTTTGTCAAAAGAACTTTATGCATTTAAAAGAAATAAATTTAAACGGCATGTATTTAAAAAGTTCCACTCAAGTTAATGAGTGGAATTTTTAATTACTCTTTATTTTCTAATCCTTGTTTTAAATCTTCATATCCTGGTTTTCCTAATAAAGCAAACATGTTTTTTTTATACGCTTCCACTCCTGGTTGATTAAAGGGATTTACGCCCAAAACATAACCTGAAATACCACATGCTAGTTCAAAAAAATATACAAGATATCCAAAGCTATAAGGATTTATTTCAGGAATATTTATAACAATTCCTGGTACCCCTCCATCTTTATGTGCTAATAATGTGCCCTTTAATGCTTGTTTATTTACATAATCAACTGATTTAGATTTTAAATAGTTTAATCCATCAAGATTTAAAGAATCTCCTTCAATTATTATATCTTTTAAAGGTTCTTCGATATTTAATACTGTTTCAAATAAAATGCGTTCTCCATCTTGAATATACTGTCCTAAGGAATGTAAATCTGTAGTAAATGATGCGCTAGAAACAAATAGTCCTTTATGATTTTTACCTTCTGATTCACCGAATAATTGTTTCCACCATTCTGCGAAATAGTTTAATCTAGGTTCATAATTAACTAACATTTCAATAGATTTTTGATGGCGATAGATAATATTCCTAATAGCTACATATTTATACAAATCATTATTATTAATTCCTTTTTTCTTATAATAAGTTCTAGCTGCCCCAGCTCCTCTTAATATTGATTTAATATTAATTCCCGCAGAAGCAATTGGTAATAAACCAACTGGAGTTAATACAGAATATCTTCCCCCCACATTATTGGGAACTACAAATGTTTCATATCCGTTTTTATCAGCTAATTCTCTCAAAGCTCCTTTTTCTATATCAGTAGTCACAAAAATACGCTCTTTTGAAGCTTCAAATCCATGTTTCTCTTCAAGTAGTTTTTTAAATAATCTAAAAGCTATTGCAGGTTCGGTAGTCGTTCCTGATTTAGAAATAACATTAATTGAAAAACTTTTTTCTTTAACATATTCTAATAGTTCACTTAAATACGTAGAAGAAAGATTCTGTCCTGCAAAAATAACTTCAAATCCTTTTCTTCTTTGAAAATATGGTTTCATATATTCAATAGCTGCTTTAGCTCCAAGATATGAACCTCCAATTCCAATCACTATCAAAACATTAGATTGTTTTCTTATTTTTTTTGCGGCTTCTAGAACGCGGTTAAATTCTTCTTTATCATATAATTTAGGTAAATCAACCCAACCTAAAAAATCGTTACCTTCTCCGGTTTTTTCATCAATTTGTTTTCTAGCTTTATTTATTTCTTTTTCTATACTTACCAATTCCGATTCGTCAATAAATGGTAATGCATGATGAAAATCAATATTTAAATATTTATCCATAATACCTCCTTATAGTATTTACAATTAATTATATCATGTATGATATATCTATATACAAAAATTCAACAATTATTTAAATAAAAAACGGTAGAATATAAAATAATCTATCGTTTCTTTTCGTATCCTTTAATCCATTCATTAAGTTTTTCTGCTAATGGTTTAAACCCATAAACAAGATGAATTTTTTCCCTTTTTTTCCTTTTGTTTTTATCCAAAGATTTATAACTGAGTGATAATTTATTATCATTAGAAATATCTAAAATTATTAATTCTACTTCATCACCAACAGCGAGATAATCTTCTATATTTCTAACAAACCCATTGCTTATTTCAGATATGTGAATTAATCCATCAATTGAATCATTAACTTTAACAAATGCGCCAAATGATTTAATACTGGTAATTTTGCCTTTAATGACGTCTCCTTTTTTCATTATAATTTACACCTCATTAAGAAACTATAAATATTATACCATTTATCAAAAATATAAGAAAGTTTTCATTTATAGTTATTTTCTATTATAAATACCAAGGAAACAATTTAATCATTCTTCGGCATTATGCGCAACGCTACTAGCAGCCGCAGCTGAAATAGCACCAATAATATCATCCATAAAAGTATGACATTTATTAGTTGATTTTCCTATTTTATCTAGTTTTCCAATAATTCCTGGCTTAATTTTATCTACATACCCAAAATTAGTTAACCCTATAGAACCATAAACATTACATATAGATAATACCAATATTTCATCAATTCCATATAAAGGATTATCTTTACTAATTAGTGATTGTAATGGCTCAGATAACATATTTTTTTCTGCTAATACATCTAATTCTATTCCTGTTAAAATTGCATTTTGAACTTCTCTTTTTCCCAACACTCTTTGAATTGCATCTTCGCAAACTTCTCTTGTTAAATCAGGAACATACTTCTTTTGAAGATCATATACAATATCAACTATATCAGATATATTAACCCCACGATTTTTTAATAAATTAATACAAATATCTTTCATAGTTTCAGTTGTTTTGTTCATGAATATCTCCTACCATACATTTTCAACCCCGATAACGCCGGGAACACGTTCTAATAAAGTATCTTCTACAAGTTCAGATAGAGTACTTTCAAATCCAGCACAACCCACACAAGCTCCTCTAAATTTAACAAATACAATTCCATCTTCAAATTTAATAAACTCCACATCTCCACCATCTCTATTAAGATATGGTCTAACCATTTCTATGGTTTCCTTTATTTCTTCTATAATTTCTTCATACGTCATGATATTTCCTCTATTCTTCCTTAACTAAATTTGGATTATATTTTTGTCTTTCTAAAATAAAATAAGCACAGTTTGGTGCACATGATTCAATTAAATAATCTGGTATTTGATTAAATTTCTTTTTTGTGAATCCTTTTAATCTTAATATTCCTGCGGAATAATCACCAACAATATAAGGATATACATCAAAAAAATCAATATATTTTTTATTAAAATCATCTAACACAAAAGCGTCTCTATAATTTTTTATGATTTTAAATTCTCCATGAATTGTTTCTATCATGTATATACACTGCATACCTTTAATATAAATAAACATATAGTTTTGAGTATGCTTTTCCTTTCTTCATGATTTTAAAAACTAGTAATTTTAATATTATCACTCCCAGTATTATATATTGTATCATAAATTTTATTTTTTCCAAGAAATATAACCTAAAAACGGACTATTATAGTCCGTTTTAATCCACCATATAAGCTGCGCTTTCAATTAATACAATAGCTTCACACATAATACCTTCTTCATTTCCTATAATTCCTAAACCTTCATGTGTAGTTGCTTTAATTGAAATTTGATTCTTGTCGCATTTAAGTATTTTGGATATTACTTCTCTCATGCTTTTGATATATGGTCTAATTTTAGGTTTTTCTAAAGAAATCATACAATCAAGATTAGATATTTCATATCCATTTTTATAAACATAATTAAACACTTCTTCCAATATTAGCTTAGAATCATATCCCTTATATTTAGGATTATCATCCGGAAAAAATTTACCTAAATCACCCAAAGCCATAGCTCCTAAAATTGATTCAGCTATTGCATGTAATAAACAATCTCCATCTGAATACCCTATAGAACCTTTATAGTGTTCTATTTTAACTCCACCTAAAATAAATGGTTCTCCTTTTTTTAATGGGTGAACATCTTTTGAAAAACCAATTCTTATCATAATATTTCCTCCAAAAAAGTAAAATCTATTTGTGTTGTTGCCTTAATATTCATTTCATCGCCTAAAATTAGTGTAACCTCTTTATTTAGCTCTTTAATATATAAACTTGCATCATCAGTATAGTTATTACCTTTTTTTAAAGCAAAAGAATGTGCTTTTTTTATTAATTTTGTTTTAAACGCTTGTGGCGTTTGGATTAATCCAATATTGCTTCTATTTAAATATTTCAATATTCTATTCTTATTATATTCTATCACAGAATCTCTAACTGGAATAAACAAAATGCAAGCATCATTTTTAATAGTACTTTCTTTTAAGTAATTAAGATTGATTGATTTTAAATTTGGCCTAGCGCTATCATGAATCATCACAAACTCTTCATTGACCAAACTTAATCCATTAAAAACAGATTTTTGTCTTGAACTTCCTCCAATAACATATTTAATTTTAGAATTTGAAAACAAAGAGCGCATACGTTGAAGATCATTTTTAGAAACAACAATAATAATCTCTTTAAAATCATTATCTTTTAAAAAATAATCAACACTATATTCAATTAAATACTTACCATTTATTGGATAGAATATTTTATTATATCCTAATTTCGCTCTGCTTGCGTTACCCGCAGCTACAATTACAACTGAAAACATATCATTCTCCAAAAATAGAATAGTTTTTCTTATTATTACGAATTGCTTCTTCTAATGCTTTTTGACCCAAATTAATAAAATCATTTGCTTCATAATTTGACCAAGGATCATATTTGATTATGCCTACATTAGGATAAATTACTTGTTTTATTCCACCAATATTAAGTGTTAAATTAATTAATTCTCCACCGCTTAAAAGCGCTCTTTTTAAAACATTATATTTTTGTTCATCTCTGATAATTAAAGCAAACTCAATTCCTGTTATACGAAATATAGAATTATATTCTTTCGCAAAGTTATATCGCATTTTTTTAATGTATTCGGCAATCATTAAATTCCCAACATCTCTACCGAATCTATTATTAACATCAGGAATATTAGTTAAATGTATTAAAACCATATAAAATGAATCTTTTTCTTTTCTTGCTTGGGTCAATATTTGAATTAATTGATTTTCATTAGGCAAGGTATCTAAATCATCAATCAATGTTTCTGGAAAAAGTTTCATATCTATTCCTTTAATAACCGAAATTAAATATGACTTTTTATTATGCATAAATAGTTTCCCTCTTTCTACAACCCACGCAAATGTTTTATCTTGTAATATACGATATTTTATTTCATAACTAGTATTTTTCTTATTGACACCTTTTATAATTCTTAAATATTCTGACTGATCATCTTTATGAATATGAGAAACAAATTCATCAATTGACAATTCGTTATTACTAGCGCGTATCATACTAGCTGTTTGTTCTGTGATAAACATCCCTTCTAAATTAGAGTTATAAAAAATAAGTCCTTCATGTAATAATCCTATTGTGTTAATAAAACGAAGTCTCAATAAATCAGAAACATCTTTAACATTTTCTAGTTCCTTTTCTAATTCAAAAAAATCATAATCAGTTAAATTCTGTGTTATTTTAATTTTATTTTTAAATGTTATAGAAATAATTACAAGAACTAAAAACGCAAGATACGCATAATATTCTAAAGCTTCATCCATAGTAATAAATGATATGATATCTGGTAAAAATATGATTATTCCATAAATTACGAACACAAGAATAACTAGAATTAATTTCCAAATTCTAATTTTTTTATAAATTAATGAACTTAATATAAATAATAATAAAGTTATAACTAATATTAAATAAATAAATAAATCATTCATACATTTCTATCCTCAATTATTTGATATTTGTTTTTACATATATAATTGGATAATAATACATTAAAAATACACCCAAAAAATAAAAATTATACAATACTGATACATAACTTTCTCCAGTTATATAAGTGCCTACTAATATAGCTAAAAAGATAAATCCCCATACAAATGTAAGCCCATTACAAATAACTTTAAAAAGTACTGAATTTCGATAATCTATATTATGATCATATTTAGTATAATGATAAACAATTGGTTTATTAATAAATACAGATATTAATAACGTAATTGACATTACAGCTAATAATGGGTCATCTATATGTAATCGATTAAAAGCACTTGAAAATATAGAAGCTATTGTACCTCCTAAAAATATTAAATTAATAAAAATATCAAACCAGTGTATTTTTTCATATGAGCGATACTTAAAATATAGAGTAATTGCTAAAAATATAAACGCAACTGGGTAAATATATATTCCATTAAAATAATTTGTCATTAAAGAAGCTATAGAGTATATACCAAAATATATAAATAATATTTTAGCGCCTAGATTCTTATATTTTGACTTAATATAATCTAAAGGATTATATTCTTGATAATCATCTAAATTAAAAGCATTTACAGCTTTAAATAATAGATCTTTATCCCCTCTATATTTTAGTGACCCTTCATCCAAAACTTCATTAAAGGTAATTTTTTTAAATAATAACTTTGAAAGTTTATTGTTATTTGTATATATAGATAAATCCGCATGTGGATATTTTCCATGATGAATAACGATGTTTTTTCCTTTAGTCCTAACAAAATAGATATCTTTTCCTATATGGAAATTTATATAAACCTCTTGGGTTTTATATACATCAGGATTAAAATTATGTCTAATCATCATCATTATTTCTTCATTTGATAATGAACTTTGAGCTTCATCTTCGGCTCCAAAATATAATTTATCTTCAATTTTATCAGCTATTATAATAGCTTGATTAAATACTCCTAACATACCAGCTTCAGGACGCATATATTTTGACCCTAAATAGAGATTATCAAACACTTGAATATGTTCTAATGATTCTATTTCAATCATTTCGTTAATAGAAAGATTTTTGCGTATCTTCGAATCATTTAACATAGTAATATATCGCCTAGGTTTTCCATCTTTAATTCCTACAATTGATTTTCTTAATTTAGGAAAAATCTCATATACTCGATTTAATATATCATCTTTTTTATAATTTGATGGCTCTTTATATGTATAATCTATACATAACAGTCCATGTTTTTTACGTTTGTTCGCCTGTTCAAATAAAGAATAATTAAATAATTTGATTATCTTTACATTATCAGAATCCTTATTTCTAAAATAATATATTAATTGTTCAATCCCAAAATTAACAGGGTGATTATTTAAAGCTAAATACATTGTATTTATCTTTTGTTTCATATTATAATTTGGATAATATGAATGAATAATAT
>CAZSZZ010000029.1:0-1967 GCA_964611005.1 uncultured Candidatus Izemoplasmatales bacterium
GTTTTGTATGAATATTTATAATATTAATAATATTGTTTACCTGCTTTAATATATATACGCATAATTCATAATTTTTATTTGTAAAATGTTTATAAATAAAGTGTTTTCATTTGTTTATTTCTTATTTGCAGTATATTTAAATTTAAATTGTTTTAATCTCAATGCATTTAAAACCACCATTATACTGCTAAAAGCCATAGCCGCTCCAGCTAAGGTCATTGATAGATGTCCTGTAGCTGCTAGGGGTATTGCGATTAAATTATAGCTAAATGCCCATAGAAAATTTTGATAAATATTTCTAAGAGTTGCTTTTGATAAATCAATAGATTCAATAACAAGGCGTAAATCATTGCTTAATAAGGTTAAATCACTGGATTCGATAGCAATATCAGTTCCCATTCCCATAGCTATCCCTATATCAGCTTGTTTTAAAGCCGGTGCATCATTTATACCATCTCCGACAAAAGCAACAATTTTATCTTTATTTTGAATTTCTTGAACAATTTCTCCCTTTTCTCTTGGCAAAACTTCGCAACAAACATGATCAAACCCAACTATTTTAGCAATAGTTTTAGCTACTCCTAAATTATCTCCTGTTATAAGGTAAGTTTCTATATTTCTATTTTTTAATTCTTTAATAGTTTGAATAGCTGTTTCCTTTACTTCATCGCGAAGAGCATACATTCCAGCAACTTCACAATCTACAATTATAAAATTAACAGTTTTTGATTCTTTTAATAAGCGATTATAAATTTCTTGAAATTCAGTAATATCAATCTCAAAGTCATCGATGATTTTAGCTGATCCAATTAAGACTTTTTTTCCTGAAATTTGAGCTCTTAATCCTTTTCCCTTCATCACCTTAAAATTAGCAATATCTAAGTTTTTCGCTCCATGTTCTTTTGCGTATTTACAAGCAGATATACTTATCGGATGATTTGATTCCTTTTCTAATGAATAAATATAATCTAAAAACTTTTTATCCCCAATATAATCTGTGACTTCAAATTTTCCTTTAGTAATAGTTCCAGTTTTATCAAAAGCAACTGCATTTACTTTATTAGCTATCTCAAAAAATTCTCCACCACGGTATAAGATTTGATGTTTACTAGCTAAGCCATTAGCTACTAAGATACTTGTTGGAGTAGCTAAGCCTAAAGCACAAGGACAAGATATAACCATTATTGCGATTGTTGTAGTAAATGAATAAGTAAAAGTATCTTTTAATAAAAAGAAATGTATAACTAAATTAATTATGGCCACTGCCACCACTAATGGTACGAAAATACTAGCTACAATGTCTGCGGTTCTTTGAATCGGTATTTTTCTTGCGCTAGCCTCTTCAACTGATGCAATAATTTGATTTAATAAAGAATCTTCTCCAAGGTTAGTAGCTTCTATTATAATTCGTTCTTGTAAGTTAATAGTACCTCCAACTGCAAAGTCATTTTCTTTTTTATAAACAGGCATTGATTCTCCAGTAATCATTGATTCATCAATATGTGTGCTTCCTGAAATAATCTTTCCATCCACAGGAATTTTTTCATTGGCTAAAACGATAACTTTATCTAAAATAAGAACGCTGTTTATATTAATCATCTCTTCGATTCCATCGCGTATTACTCTAGCTTGTTTTGCGCCTAAATTAATTAAATCAACTAAGGCATCTTCTGTTTTCTCTTTAATAATATGTTCGATATAATTCCCAATAATAACCATTGTAATAATTAAAGAACTAACTTCAAAATAATATATAGTATTCATTAAAGGATTGAGAAATAATTTAACGTATAAGAGATATAAGCTATATAGATAAGCAGAAGTTGTGCCTAAAACAACTAATATATCCATACCTAAAACTTTCTGTTTAATACTTGTATAGGCTCCTTTATAGAAACGTCTACCAATTATAAACTGGATTATACCAGCTAAAATCATTTGAAAAATGCCGTTTTTAAATAACTCAG
>CAZSZZ010000029.1:1977-11841 GCA_964611005.1 uncultured Candidatus Izemoplasmatales bacterium
GGAATTAATATTTTTGATGTAGGACTTATATGTGAGAACATTGCCAGTAATAAAGGTATGCTTAAAATTATTGAACTTATTAGTTCAAATTTTATTTTAATCTTTATTCTTTTTTTATTATCTAAGTCATCTTTTATAATAGGTTGATAACCTAAACTCTTTATTATTCTCGCAATTTTATCTAATGTATATATAGTTTCATCATAAGTTATAATAACTTTATTAGCGCTAACTATCGGTTTAGCTTTGATTTGATTCATAGCTTCAAATGTTCTTTCAATAGTTTTAGCACACATAGAACAAGTCATTCCTTCAACCCGTAATGTTTTTTTAACCATGAATATCCTCCTCAAGTTAAAACAATTATAACATAATGACTTAATACAAACTTGATTATTGCTTACTAAAAAAACGATGCTTTTTAATAAACATCGTTTTTATTTTTTAGAATGCTTCTGTAATTGATTTACCTTGCATATGTAAAATTAAATAATCTGGCCCTCCAGCTTTAGAATCAGTACCGCTCATATTGAATCCTCCAAATGGTTGATATCCTACAATAGCACCTGTACATTTTCTATTGCAATATAAATTACCTACATGGAAATCTTCTCTAGCCATTTCTATATGTAATCTATTATTTGATATAACAGAACCAGTTAATCCGTATTCAGTATTATTTACAACTTCAATACCCTCTTCAAATGATTTAACCTTAGTTACAGCTAAAACTGGACCAAATATTTCTTCATGCATAATTCTTGCGTCATATGGTAAGTCAATGAACACTGTAGGATCTATAAAGTATCCTACTTCATCAGAACTACCACCACCTACAAGTAGTTTACCTTCTTTTTTACCGATTTCTATATAATCAGTTATCTTTTCAAATGCTAAACGGTCATTTACAGGTCCCATTTTATTATTAAAGTTTTCTACATTTCCTAAAGTTATTTTTAGTGTCTTTTCTTTAATAAGTTTAACCACTTCGTCGTAAACATCTTCATGAATTATAGCTCTTGAACAAGCAGAACATTTTTGTCCAGAGAAACCGAATGCAGATACTACAATTGATTCAGCTGCTAATTCAAGATCGCAATCATTATCAACTAATATAGCATCTTTTCCACCCATTTCAGCTATAACACGTTTTAACCAAATTTGACCTTTTTGAATTTTAGCTGCGTTTTCATAAATCTGAGAACCTACTGCTTTAGAACCTGTGAATGAAATAAAACGAATTTTAGGGTGCTTAACAATATAATCTCCTACAACTGAGCCCTTTCCAGGAACATAGTTAATAACTCCTGCAGGAAGTCCTGCTTCTTCCATTATTTCAACGAATTTGTAAGCTATTAAAAGTGTAGTTGAAGCAGGTTTTAATAGAACTGTATTTCCAGATACAACTGCGGCACTAGTCATGCCAGATAAAATGGCTAGTGGGAAATTCCATGGTGTAATAATAGCTCCAACTCCAAGAGGAATATATCTATATTCATTGCGTTCTATATTCCGTCTGCTTAAAACAACATCGTCAATTCTTGAAAGCTTTAACATTTGTCTTCCATAATATTCTAAAAAATCAATGGCTTCGGCTATGTCTGCATCAGCTTCAACCCAAGGTTTTCCAGCTTCTAAAGTTTCTAAGGCTGATAATTCAAATTTTCTTCTCTTCATAATATTAGCTGCTTTAAATAAAACGTCACTTCTAACTTTAGGGTCGACTTTCTTCCAGTATTCAAATGTTTGTAAAGCAGATTCCATAGCTAAATCCGCTTCTTTTATGGATGCTTGAGAAATTGAACCTAAAACTTCTTTGTGATTCGATGGATTTAAAGAATCAATTTTATTTTCAGTAAATACTCTTTCTCCATTAATAATTAAAGGATACTCATCTCCTATATATTTACGAACTGTCTTTAATCCCTCATCATACTTTCTTAAATTCTCTTGGTTTGAAAAATCTGTTAGTGGTTCTGCCATAAAATTATAAATAGCCATATCATTACTTCCTTTCTTATACTACTGACCTTTCAAAGTCAGTTACTCTATTTTCTTTAAATCTATTAATATGCAATTCCTTTGCATAATCTTCAACTTCTAGCCCTAAAATCATTTGACTTAATATTTCTCCTGTAATAGGCGCAAACATAAATCCGTGTCCAGAGTATCCACAGGCAATATAAAAGCCTTCTAAATTAACGGTATCTGATATAATTGGTTGATGGTCTGGACTTACATTATAAGAACCTGCCCAAGTTCTTATAACTCTTAGTTTAGCAACCTCAGGTAATATCTCAGTAACTGTTTTACTCATTTCATCTAAAAACTTCCATGAAGATAAAATATCATGATTATGTGGTGCATCCGGGGTGGTTCTTCCCATTAAAAAGCTACCATGAGGAACTTGTTGGCAATAGATATTTTTAGAAAAACTCATAACCATTGGTCCTTGCATTTCTTTTGTAGGTTCAGTTACTAGTATTTCATGTTTTTCTGAATATACTGGTATATCAACACCTGCCATTTGACCTATTTCATAGGCATACCCACCAGCTGCGTTTAATATCTTATCAGTGATGATTTCTCTTTTATTGGTTATTACTTTTTGTATTTTATTATTTTGAGTTTCGATATTTAAAACTTCTTCAAAAAATGAAAATTCTACTCCTAAGCGTTTAGCTGCTTTATAATAAGCTTCACTCATCAAAAAGGGATTGACATGACCATCAGTATTACAATACGTTGCGCTTATAAATGAATTGGGATTTAGATGAGGAACTATTTTTAAAGCTTCTTCTACTGTAAGTTTTACTGAAGATATTCCTAAAGAGTTTTGAAGAATTACATTTTCTTTAAAAGTCTCATCTTCTTCTTTATCTGTGGCTAAAATTAAATATCCTTTTTGTTTAAACTCAATACTTTTATCGTATTGAAGTTCTTCTTCAGCTTTAGCAAAAAATTCAATTGATTTTTTTGCTAAAATACAGTTTAATTTGGTCCCCCATTGTTGCCTAACACCAGCTCCACATCTCCCGGTCGCTCCGCTGTTTAAGAAATTTTTATCAACTACTAAAATATCCTTCAATCCTTTTTTTGCTAGATAATAAGCAGTGCTAAGCCCACTAATTCCAGCCCCTATAATTACAATGCTTTTCTTAGTCATCTGAAGCACCTGCAATATCTGATAAAACAACTCCGGTAACTAAAGGTCTTGTTTTATGTGTTTTTATTTCTTCTATTGGTTTATTTAAGTATCTGGCTATCTCCCTTTGAATAATTACAGAACAGGTCTGTCCTTGACAAGGTCCCATACCTACTCTTAAAATTCTTTTTATTTCTTCAAAAGTTGTATATCCTTCTTCTAAACATCTACGAACGTCAGCTAGTGTAACATCTTCACAGCGACAAACTATTATATCAGATTCGCTCATTTTGGACTCCTTATTGTAATAAAGTCATAAAGATATTTTTTAGGTACAGATACATGTATTACAGCTGTTCTATCTGTGCTTTTATTTTTGATAACATTTAAAATAGTTGCGCTACAAATTTTTTTTCCTTTACGATTAATTCCTTGCCAGATTTCACCTTTTTTAGGTAGAGGTAATAACTCATAAGGTATTTTATAATAAGCTAAATCATCTTTAACATTAGCCACCATTATCGCAAGTCCTGGACAAGAGTAAACACAAACTCCACAACCTGTACATTTATCAAAATCAATTACAGGGCGTTTGTTTATATCTCTTCCTATAGTAATAGCGTCAAATGGACAGCTTGTTTCACAAGGATTACAAGGTATCTCTTGGTAGCACTCAATAATAGCTTTTGGTTTAATTAAATCAGTTGGAAATCTTTCTTTTACCTGATCTCTTGTTGGATATCCATTTACTTCTATCAATTTGCTTCACCAACCTTTTTTAACCCAATGCGTATTTTAGTACCGCTTGATCCTTGTCTTAGATTATTCAATTGATTTAAATACTTTTCTTTTAGCTCATAAAAATACTTATGTTGTTTATTCAAAGTTTTTGAAGCCATTAATCCAGCAATTTTACCTTCTATCATTGCGCTAGATGCTTCTTCAATTCCTGTAACATCTCCGCATACAAAAACACCAGACATTGAAGTTTCATAGTCTTCATTCTTTTTAGGTACTAATCCACCTAGTTCATTGATATAAACCATATCTATATTTGCCATTGACAATAATTGATGTAATGGAGTTAACCCTACAGAAATACATAATGCATCACAGTCTATTTTAGTTTCAGTATTAGGTATTTCTTTCCAAGAATCATCTAATTTAATTGTCTCTATTGATTCTAACCTTTTATTTCCATTCGCTCTTTTTACAGTTGTCCTAGTTAGGATAGGCACTCCTAAACGTACGAGTTTAGCAGCGTGAACTAAATACCCTCCGATATGACTAGATGCCTCTAATACAGCCTTTACCTTAACTCCTGCTTGTATTAATTGATAGCTGACAATAAGTCCAATATTGCCACTGCCAACCATAACAACTTCTTTAGCTGGAATTATCCCATATTGATTCATCAAAGTTTGAACCGCTCCAGCACCGTAAATACCTGGCAAATCATTATTTTCAAATGCTAAAAATTTCTCAGAAGCCCCAGTTGCGATTATTATTGATCTTGCTTTATATTTTAAATATTGATTTTCCATATATATAGTAATCACATAATCAGGATACATTCCAACAACTGTAGCGTCTTTTAGTATTTCTAGATTACTATAGTCTTTTAATTCATTAATTAGAATTCTAGCAATATCAATCCCTCTAGTTTTTGCATATTCAGATTTAGAGCCAAAAAACTTATGAGTTTGCTTAACTAATTGACCTCCAAGAACATGAGCTCTTTCAATTATAGTAACCTTAATCCCAGCTTCTAATGCAATTTTAGCCGCGGAAAGTCCGGCTGGTCCAGACCCAACAATTACTAGATCACGTTTAATCATCTATCCATACCTCATCAACTTCAGATTCAACAATCATACCTTCAACAAGATGAGTTAAACAGGTCTTAACATTTGGCGTTCCATTAACTGTCATATTACAAGAACCACAATTTCCTATTGCACAATAAAATCCTCTTGGACGTTTCAGTTTAATACTGTTAGAAAAATGCATAACACCATTATCATGAAGGGCAGCGGCTATTGTATCGCCTTCATATCCAACTAAATCTTTACCGTTAAATGTAAAATGAATTTGTTTTTTTCTATCAAAAGATAAAATCGGATGTTCTTTTATTCTCATTATTTCACCACTTTTCAAATATTATTTTACCATATAAAACGCTTTCATTACAGTATAATTTTAAGGAAATATTAAAATAAATTCTTCCAAGCAATTTCTAACTCTCTAATTGCAAATTCCATATCCAAAGTCTTTAAATGAGAATATCCTAAAACTAATAATTTTTCATTTAGAATATTAGATTTTTCTAAACAATATTCATTTATTCCATATAGTCTAACGCCACGCTTTTTAGCTGAATCAATAAAAATATTGATTGCATTTTTTGTATTTAATTTCAACAAAAAATGCAATCCACTTTCTTCTCCTATTATTTCAATATTTTTATTAAATGATGATGATTGCAATAAGTTAATTAATAAATCTCGTTTATTCCTATAAATTATTTTCATCCTATTTAAATGTTTTTCGTATTCTCTTTTTGCGATAAATTGGTTTAATACTAACTGTGTTATTACAGGTACTGAACAGGTAAAGTACGAATAAGATTCATGGTATTTCTTCATTAGTTTATCGGGTAAAACCATAAAGCTTACCCTAAAAGATGGTGAGAGTGATTTTGAAAAAGAATTCATGTATATTACTTTATCTAGTTTATCTAAACTCTTCATCGCAGGAATTGGAATTCCTGAAAAACGAAATTCTGAGTCGTAATCATCTTCTATAATATATCTATTATTTTTCTTCATTGCCCAATTTAAAAGCTCAATTCTTCTAGATATTGTAGTTACTTTTCCACTAGGAAATTGGTGACTTGGAGTCACATGAATGACATTAGCATTCCCTATATTATTTAAGTTTATCCCCTGTTTATCTAAAGCGATTGTATTTGCCCTAGCACCATAGTCATGGTATAGATGGTAATTTTTCAAATACCCTGGTTCTTCTACTCCAAAAATATTATCCCTTCCAAGAAGTAAAACAATTAAGGAAATTAGATGTTCTGACCCAGAGCCTATTACAATAGACTCCGGATTAGTTTTTATACCTCTATATTCAAATAAAACCTTTGATATATTTTCCCTTAATGAATAAAGTCCTAAATAATCACTTTTATTAATCATATTTGGATAACTATCCAACATTACTTCTCTTTCGATTTTAGCTAATTTATCATAGGGAAAATTTATTTCATCAACTAAGTTAGTTTGAAAATCTACTTTATATACTAATCTTTTATTATTTTGTGGTTTAACTGAAATATTCTTTCTTTTATTAATTGGTTTTAATCTTACATATGGCAAAACATAAAATCCTGATTTTGGTATAGATTTAATATAACCTTCCGCAATTAACTGATCATATGCAGTTTCAACTGTAATAACACTTACCTTTAAATGCTGAGCTAATTTTCTTTTTGATGGCAATTTTTCTCCTGATTTTAATTCGTTTTGTTCTATGGATTGTTTTATATATCTATAGAGCTGTTCATACTTAGGAACCTTATCTTTTAAATTAAAAAATATAGTTATCATAGCCCCTCCTATCTGACCTTATTAATATTTCATAATCTGGTCATTTAAAACATACCAGTTCACTTGTATAATATAGTGTATAAGAGAATTTGTCAATATAAAGGAGGAAATAAAATGAAAAATGAACGTTATGAATTAAACAAGGAATTAGCTCAAATGTTAAAGGGCGGAGTAATTATGGATGTAACTAATGCCGAACAAGCAAAAATAGCTGAAAATGCAGGAGCTTGCGCTGTCATGGCTTTAGAAAGAATTCCCGCTGATATCCGCGCAGCTGGGGGAGTTTCTAGAATGAGTGATCCATTATTAATAAAAGAAATTCAAAAAGCCGTAACCATTCCAGTAATGGCTAAAGTTAGAATTGGACATTTTGTGGAAGCTCAGATTTTAGAAGCTTTAGAGATTGATTATATAGATGAATCTGAAGTTTTATCTCCGGCAGATGATATCTTTCATATAAATAAACACGAATTCAAAGTTCCTTTTGTTTGCGGAGCTAAAAACTTAGGAGAAGCTTTGAGAAGAATAGATGAAGGCGCATCTATGATTCGTACTAAGGGAGAACCTGGTACAGGAGATGTTATTCAAGCAGTAAAACATATGCGTCTAATCCAAGCTGAGATTAGAAATGTTGTCTCCTTAAGAGAAGATGAATTATTTAATAAAGCAAAAGAATTACAAGTATCTTATGATTTGATTAAATACGTTCATGATTATAAAAAACTCCCTGTAGTAAATTTCGCAGCTGGTGGTGTAGCCACCCCTGCAGATGCAGCTTTGATGATGCAACTGGGAGCTGAAGGTGTATTTGTTGGTTCAGGTATTTTTAAATCAGGTAATCCTGAAAAAAGAGCACAAGCTATTGTTAAAGCAGTAACTAACTATAAAGACGCTAAAGTATTAGCTGAAATCAGCGAAAATTTAGGAGAAGCAATGGTTGGTATTAATGAAGAAGAAATAGAACTTTTAATGAGAGAACGCGGAGAATAAACTCATGCAAATCGGTATTTTAGCACTTCAAGGGGCTTTTATAGAACATGCAAATATGTTAAAAGCGCTAAATGTTGATGTTTTTGAAATAAGACAGAAAAATGATTTGTATAAACATATGGATGGATTGATTCTCCCTGGTGGAGAATCAACCACGATGTATAAATTATTAGTAGACTTAGAAATGCTTGATATTATAAGAAATAAAATTAAGTCAGGACTTCCTGTATTTGGAACTTGCGCAGGATTATTATTATTAGCTAAACAAGTTAAAAATCATACAAATTCATATTTACAAACGATGAATATTACTGCAATTAAAAATGCATATGGTCGTCAACTTGGAAGTTTTAAGGCTGAAGGAATTTTTAATGGAATAAATAATATTCCTTTTGTCTTTATTCGCGCACCTTTCATTGCAGAAATAGGTTCTAATGTAGAGACTCTTTCCATTCATGATAATAAAATAGTAGCTGCTAGAGAAAACAATCAATTAGTAACTGCATTTCATCCTGAATTAACTAGTAATTTAACTGTGCATAAATATTTTATTGATATATGTAAAGAATATTTAAAGAAATAAAAATCTAATTATATTTATAAGTTAATTTGTTTTAAAATATAAAAAGACACAAGCAGTGCCTTTTTGCGTATATTTAGGAAACATTTATATTAGAAGTGATCCATCATTTTAATATAAAGTTTTTATTTACACTCTTGATATTATTCATTATCTTTTCTTTCACTTCCTTAAAGTTTGTATAGTTTGATTATTTCTCGACTTTCTTTTATATTTTTTGTTTATAGCTATATTTATTTTCCATACTTATTTTATACAAAAACCGGTCTCTATTGAGTCCGGCTTTTACTTGTTCTTACATAATTTTCTCTTTTATTTCTTGATAAATTATATTTTCAATATTTTAAAATTAATGTAAAACATTTACATTATTTCATTAGTATTTCGTGTGTTTTTATATAGTTAATTGCATCGTCATATCCCATTTGATAAAGCTCTCTAGAATGTTCTGAAGTGAAATTTAATACCCCACCCAATTTTTTATTACTTTTTATTTCATGGATTTTTATATTAGGATACTTTTTTTTCAAATCTCTGAAATGATTAGCAAACGCTATTTTAATACATATTACTTCGTCACAACCAAAATCAACAAGTGGTTGAATAGGTGTGTTATCAAAATATCCACCATCTACATATTTCGTATTATTATTAACTACAGGTGGGAAAACAATTGGAATTGAACATGAGGCCTTTATTGTTTCTATTTGTAATTTCTGATCTAATTCATTTATTGGTACATAAACAACCTTAGAATCTTTCTTTATATAATGATCAAATGTAGATTTGAATAGCCCCAAAATGCTTTTGTCTGATTCTCCCGTATCTGAGATTGCGATAAAAACATTTGCTTTTTGTATCTTTTTAAAATCTATATTCTCAGATAATATTTCATCAAGTTTTTCCAATGAAAACAATCCACTATCGATAACTCTAAATTTATTCTTTTTAATTTTTTCAATCATTGATGTTTTTTCTCCCAAAGGATTTTCAGGAATATTCATCCAAATATCTTTTGCAACATCAATTGGCGTAGAAGCAGTAAAAATTGCATTCACTGCCCCTATTGAAACTCCAGAAAAAACTTGTATTTTTTGAAGAATTCCAAATTCTTCCAAGGCTTTTATCGCTCCAATTTGATACGCCCCTCTAGCTCCTCCACCTGATAAACACAATCCTAATTTACTCATTTTTTTTCATCCTTTCTATTATTTTAAATATTATTTTCAAATATATAGCACAAGGTCTAACTATAGTTTACATCAATTGATGAAAATAGCCTATATGCTTTTTCATAAAAAACTTTACCCGATTCATCATCGTTACTTAACCATTCAATAATAACGTAAACAAATGCTCCTTCGTAAAATTTCTCCAAATATTTATTCGAATTATTAATCAAGAATACTTTCTTTATTATTGATGAGGCACAAAATCTTACTCCGCACGAAATAAAAACCATTATTACTAGAGCAGGCGAGGGGACAAAAATTGTATTTACAGGCGATATTCATCAGATTGATCATCCGTATTTG
>CAZSZZ010000029.1:11851-12658 GCA_964611005.1 uncultured Candidatus Izemoplasmatales bacterium
TAGACATTTAATAATTTCTTTTATTTTCATCAATATAATATCTTCTTTAGATGAAAAATGTCGATAGAATGTTAGTCTTGCAACACCTGCTTCTTCAACAATCTCAACAACTTTAATTGTGTTGAAATTCTTTAATTGCATAATTCTAAACAATGCATTGAATATATTTCTTTCAGTTCTTATAGTTTGTCTGTTTGCCATCATTTTTTAAACAAAATCAAATATATATTATAGTCTGATTTAGTAACTCCTTCACATTATCTTGTTTCGTTAGAAAAAACAAATACATATTATTGTCCACACATTTTTTATATAGAATTAATAATTATTACAAAATTTTAGTTAATAGGTTTTTTATTCATAATTGATATTTCAATATCATTATGTTATCATATTAATGTTACATTTGCAACACATTATACATATGTTATGTTTTAAGATTGATTTTCTATGTTAGGTGGAATTATGGAACTATCTAAAAGGTTACAATACATTCGAAAAATAAGAGGTTTTACTCAACAAGATATAGCTGATCGTTTTTATATTAGCCGACAAGCAATACAAAAATGGGAATCTGGTGAAACTGCACCTGATATATCAAAGCTTCACGAGTTGTCGATTATTTATAATATATCAATTGATGTATTGTTAGACATTACATTGAATGATAAACAGTTTAAAAATGAAGTCATTTATAGTAAATTTAATTCAGATTATACAACAAATAATATTGTTAATTTGATTAAGAGTCCAAATGAAATTGATCTTGTTATCACTGGAACTGTAATATTTAGTACAGTTGTAGTA
>CAZSZZ010000030.1:0-12164 GCA_964611005.1 uncultured Candidatus Izemoplasmatales bacterium
GAATAATAGTTGTGTATATATTGGTGAAACTATAATTAAATCAAAATAGTTTATATAATTAGATAAAAATTGATATGAGATTATTTGATCCTTTAATTTGTCTAAATATTTATTAATATCATCTACATTGTTTAATGTAATCATTGTTTTAACAAAATTATTCCAAATATTATTTTTATCTAAACCTGTATATTCTGTTTGTAAAAGTTTAATATTTTTATCTATTAAAGAGTATGTAGATACAGCTTTTTTTAGTGCTTGAATATCTATATCTGATAAGTATAATTTAGTAGTTTTTTGATGGATTTTTGAAATATCTAAATCATCACAATTTCCAGCAGCTATAATAAGCAAATTATTAATTTTATTAGGGTTTTTGTCTATTTTATCTATAATATAACTCGTTAAAGTATTGCGATAAGTTTTCCATAAATCATGTCTTTTTGAAGAACGATTATAAATCTGATTAAATTCTTTTATGACTCCCATAATTTTCTCCTTTTAGATTATGTTAATTAAATTATACAATTATTTTTATTTAAGTCAAAAATAGTTGAAAATAAGTTTAATAACAATGTTAAATATTAATATTTTTTAATATTATATTTTGTATTTATTTTCTTTTATTTGTAATTTGATTATGGTATAATATATTAAATTAATTGTTAATGGGTGATTAGGTAATTAAAATATAAATAATACAATTATTTAATCTTGTCTTAAATCACAATTCGCGAGGATAATATGATCTTTAAATTAATTACAAAATTAATAAATTATCCAGATACATATAATAATTCAATATATCCATGGATAAAAAATCAGTAGTAGTATTACTGCTTTTTTGTCTGTGTTAATGATATATAATAAAAAGAGAAGTTAGGAGGATGGAAATGAAGTATTTAACTACTTTTTTTACTTTGTTACTTGTATATCTGTTATTAGCAGGTTTTACAGTTGATGAAGTAATTTTGGGAAGTATAGTGAGTGCAATTTTATCAATTATATTGTCTAATTATCTCGACTTAAAAATCGATTGGAAATTTCCAATAAAATTATTAAAGTTTCTTGTTATATATATCCCAGTATTCATTTGGAAACTTGTTTTGGCTAACTTAGATGTTGCTAGAAGAGTTTTAAGTTTCAAAATACCTTTAAATCCTGGTATAGTTAAAGTAAAAACGGATTTAAAAGGAGATTTTGGTAAATTAACATTAGCAAATTCAATTACCTTAACGCCAGGAACATTATCAATTGATGTAGAAGATGATTATATCTATATACATACCATTGACGTTAAGGGGAAAACTGAATTAGAGAATCAAGCCAATATCTCACGACCTTTTGAAAAGATATTAGGAGGTATATTTGAATAATGGAATGGATAGATTATGTTGTATTCTCATTAATGGGCTTAGGAGTCTTATTTACAGTTGCGAGATTTATTATAGGTCCTAAATTAAGTGATAGGGTTGTCTCATTGGATACATTTAATATGATAATTATTGGTGTAATAGCTTTATTATCATTAACATTTGACAGCGATTTATATTTAGATATAGCAATCGTTTATTCAATTTTAGCTTTTCTTGAGACAATTGTTTTCGCTAGATATTTGGAGGGCAAAAATAATGGAAATAATTAGTTATATATTTTTAACCATTGGTGGTTTGTTCTTCTTATTAGGTGGGTTAGGTGTACTTAGAATGCCTGATACCTTTAATCGTATTCAAGCTGGGACAAAAGCTACTACTTTAGGAGCTTTTTCTACAATGATAGGTATAGGATTTGCGAATCCTAGTTGGATAGCAAAAGTTATCATTATCGTTGTGTTTATTATTGTTTCAAATCCAGTTGGTTCTAGTGCTATTGCAAAAGCTACGTACAATTCTAAAAACATTCCTGATAATTTAGTTCAGGATGATTTAAAGAATAGAGGTGAAAAATAATGACATTTTTTGATATCATCTCAATTGCTGTAGGAGCTTTCTTATTAATAATTGCTTTTTTAGCTATCAATTCTAAAAAAATCATTAATTCTGTCTTATTTTTATCCGCCTTAAGTATGTTAGCTGTAGTTTCATTTGTGCTCATGAAAGCTCCAGATGTAGCGATTACAGAAGCTGTAATAGGTAGTGGATTAGTTACGGCATTATTTGTATTTACATTATTATCTATAAATAGGAGGGATGCAAAGTGAAAAACTTATTTGGATTCCTTATTTCGGTTACCTTAGGAATATTTATGATATTAGCATTAACCAATACTAATGCATTTCCTGAATTCGGTCACGCAAGCATAGATAATCGTGTTTCATCTCAATATTTAAACATTGATAATGTAGAAGAAGTTGGTTCTGGGAATATCGTTACAGCAATCGTAGTTGGTTATAGAGGCTTTGATACATTAGGAGAAGTAACAGTATTATTTATTAGTGCTTTAGGAGTTGCTTTTATGTTAAGTAGCCCTAAACAAAAACGTATAGATTTAAAATTTAAACCTAACTTCATGCTAAGGGTTGGCTCTAAAATTTTATTTGGAATTATCTTAGTTACAAGTTTTTATATTATTTTACATGGACATCTAACACCAGGTGGAGGTTTTCCTGGAGGAGCTATTATTGCTAGTTCAGTCTTGTTATTGTATCTAGCAGATGATAAGTTTAGAAGTAATATTAAAAGCTTCAAAATTCTTGAAGGAGTTGCAGGAAGTTTATTTGTAATTATTGGATTATTAGGTCTTGTATTTGCTACATACTTCTTACAAAACTTCTTACCTGCAGGACATGTTGGAGAATTATTAAGCGCTGGTATTATTCCAATTATTTATATTTTAATTGGTCTAAAAGTTGGTAGTGAAATTGCAGGAATCGTTGATAATTTCTTAACAGAGGAGGAATCAGCATGATACAATACGCGGCTATTATATTGTTTGTATTTGGTATTTATGGATTGTTTACAAACAAAAATGTAATAAAAATGATTATTTCTCTAAATATTATGGAAATTGGATTAAATATATTCATTATTAGTATAGGCTTTAATTACGATGGAATTGCGCCTATAATTTCAAGCACAAATGATTTGGGTTATATATTTGTTGATCCTCTTCCACAAGCTCTTGTTTTAACAGCAATTGTTATCGGTGTTGGAACAACAGCTTTAGGACTTGCAATTGCTAAAAACATTTATAAAACTTATAACACATTTGAATTAGACGAAATGGAGGAATCAGCATGAGTGCTATATTATTGATTGCCATACCTTTATTAGCTGCTTTCCTATCCATTATGATGAAAAAAACATCATCTTATATTTTATTAGCAGTTGGTATTTTTAATGTTGTATTGTTATTTATATTACCTGATGGATTTGTTATAATTGGTGGTTTTAGACAACCTTTAGGTATTAATCTATTATTAGATACATATTCAAGAATTGCTTTATTATTGTTGAATTCATTAATATTAGTAATTACTTATTTAAACTTAAAATCTTATAAATCATACGGAACTATTTTGATGTTAGCTTTAGCTGGATTAAATGGATTAGTTTTAACAAATGACTTATTTAACTTTTTTGTTTTCCTAGAAATTTCAGGGATAGCAGCTTACTTAATTACAACATCAAATAAGAAACCAAGAAGTACATTTCATTATTTAATACTAGGATCTGTTGGTAGTAGTTTATTCTTATTTGGAGTTATTATTTTATATGCGATGTATGGAACATTAAATATAGTAGGTATGATTAGATTGATTCAAGCAAGTGGTAATTATAAAGAAGTAATTTTACCATTTACTTTGATGTTTATAGGATTAGGCGTTGAAGCAAAATTATTGCCTTTCAATTCTTGGGTTAAGGGAGTATTAGGAAACTCTAATACTTTATCTGGGCCAATGATTGCTAGTGTTTATGCTGGAAGCATGAGCTTTGTATTAGGACGTTTAATCACAAATTTGTTTAATTTTCAAGGGTCATTATTAACAATTGTTACTATTATTTTGGCAGTCGGTATTGTTGCTGGGGATTTAATGGCATTTGCTTCTACTAAAACAAGAGAAATTTTATTGTTTAGTTCTGTTGCGCAAGCAAGCATTATTGCTTTGTTATTTGTCAATGGAATTATAATATGGGCTGTTTATTTGATAATTGCTAATGCATTGAGTAAAACAGTTATGTTCCTTGTGATTAATAAAGCGACAAAAGATGTTGGCAGTGATGAATCGCAAGATTTACGCGGATTATTCATTAAGAATATTCTTGTTGGAGTAACATTTACTTTAGCTACATTAAGTGTAATGGGATTACCATTATTGGTTGGATTCAAAATTAAATTAGCTTTTCTTACAGGGCTTGCTGATGCAAACCATATTTGGTTAATAGCTATTATCTTAATTGCTTCTGTTATTGAAGGAATTTATTTTGTACGCTTACTAGTTAAGTTATGGTATAAAGGAGATAAAGAGATTAATGTTTCATATAATTATTCTTTCAAAACAGTATTCGTTATTATTGCTTTAGCTTTACTTGTATTCGGTACATATTCTACTCCATTGAATTATTTGGATAATTCTATTGACACTGTAATGGAGGAGGTTAATAATGGCTAGTATTGAATTATTAATATTATTTCTAGTTGGAACTGGTATTGTTGCATATTTATTAACAAAATTAAACACTACCTTAGGATCTATATTCACTATATTTTCTGTTATGTTTGTCTTTATTTCATTGGCGTCCTACGGATTTAACCTGGGATTAAATGAAACCGTGAATATTATTCCAGGATTAACTTTCACACAAACATATCTTGGATTTTATTTCGCAATAATTATTGTATTTATATATTTAATGGTTAGTTTTTTCCATCCTTATTATTTAGACGATTATAAATATAAAGATTCATATAACTTATTATTCTTATTAAGCTTAGCTGGAATAATAGGAGCTTTTTATACAGATAACTTTTTACAATTATTCTTTTTCTTTGAACTTATAATTTGGACAACTATGTTCTTGATACCTCAAGGAAAAAGTAGAGAAGCAGCTGTAACATATTTTGGATTCAGTGTTGCTGGTAGTGTAGCTATGCTTTTAGGAATTTTCATGATTTACCAAAGCAGTGGAACATTTGATATTTCTATTGGATTAGCTAGTCTAAATGGAACTACATCAATATTTGTATTTGTGTTGTTTCTAATAGCTGCTTTTTCAAAGCTAGGTATATTCCCACTTCATATATGGTTACCTATAGCTCATGGTAATGCACCTCATCCTTTCTCACCTGTTTTATCAGGAGCATTGGTTAAACTTGGTGCTTTTATTGGAGTATTAGCTTTGATTAAGATTGTTCCTGCAACTGGGGTTATTGGAGTAATTGATATGCATGTTGGTCAATATATAGTTGCTATATTGGGTAGCTTATCAATTGTATTTGGAACCTTAATGGCGATAAAAGAAGATGATGCTAAAAAATTACTTGCATATTCTTCTATGAGTCATGGCGGATATATTTTAGTAGCTTTTAGCATGTTAAATTCTGTAGCATTTGCAGGTGGATTTTATCATATTTTAGCTCATGCATTAGCTAGCGCAGGAGCATTCATGGCAATTGCAGCTGTTGCAAGAGCTACAGGTACTACTAAGATGAAACAGCTTGGTGGAATGATACATAAAATGCCAATAACTTATTTAGCTTATTTAATAGCTATTATTTCAATGGCTGGTATTCCACCTATGGGAGGATTCCTATCTAAATGGCTGATTTTTCAAGCAGTTATTAATAAAGGTATGATATTAGTAGCTATTGCAGTGTTCTTTGGTAGTGTTGGTTCATTCTTATATGTATTTAGACCTTTAGCTTCACTGTTCTTAGGTCAAGAATTAACCGAATATAAGGGTGTTAAAGAAGCGCCGATACTCATGTTAATACCTACATTTATAATAATGGGACTAAATGTTTTTACAGGGACATTCCCTGGTGCAATACTGAAATATATAAATAATATAATAGTAGAACTTGGATATGCAGGTATTAATGTTACATCATCTGGAATTGTTGATGTATATAGTGGCCAAGGAGTTTTAAATCCTACATTAGTTTCTATGGTATTTGGAACTGGAACATTAATTGCTTTTCTAATATTTATTCTTTTGAAAAAATCAAGAAAAGTAGATTTGATGGATACTTATACAGCGGGAAACTTTGTACACGATGAACATCTATTGCATTACTCTGTTGATTTTTACGCTCCATTAGAACGCTTATATGAAAAACAAAGCAATTGGATGACAAAATTCTACGATGCTTTAGCGTTAAAAGTGAAAGAAATTGGTAAATTTAGTAAATATCTTTTCATGTCGAAGAACATTGGAACGACTATTTTCTGGATTATTGCCATAATCATCTTATTATTGTGGGGTGAAGTATTATGATTGTTAATATATTAGTAGGTATCGGTGTTGCCTTCTTCGGATTTGTTTTACAAACATCAACCGCTGGGGTTAACCGTAAAATAGTTGGTAGATTACAGAAAAGATATGGACCTAGATGGTACCAAGAATTTATTGATATTTTTAAATTATTAAGTAAAAGAAGCGTATCTCATGGTTGGATTTTTGATTTTGGAGTCATAATGGCTCTTGGAGGCGTTATCGGAACGGCTATGTTTATGCCAATAACTTCAAGCTTTGTAGCTTTTCAAAATTATGATAACTTCTTCATTTATGTTTATTTGATGGCAGTAGGTATGCTTGGTATGGCAATGAGTGCTAGTGGATCTGGAAATCCATGGGCAAGCATCGGAGTTATGAGAGCATTAACTACAATGCTAGCTTATGAAGTGCCTTTCTTAATTGTTGTTTTAACCATAATTAATATTTCAGGCACAAGTTCGATGACTGAAATTCAACTATTTCAACAAGCTGCTGGTAATAATTGGTTTATAATAGCTTTACCTTTAGGTGGAATTGTAGGAGTGATTTCACTTATGGGTATGTTAGGTAAAAAACCTTTTGAAACTTATATAGCTCCAGCAGAAATCGCATCAGGACCTATGGTTGAATATGGAGGTAAACAATTAGGTATGTTGTTTATTCTTCATGAAATATCCGCTTTTATCGAAATCAGTTTGTTTGTTCACCTTTTCTTAGGAGGAGCTACAAATATTGTTGAATATCTAATTAAATACTTTACTGTGTATACATTTGTAAACTTAATATCAAATGTAAATGGTCGTTTCAAAATAGATCAAGTAGTTACTTTCTTCTATAAATGGCCATTATTAATGGCTGTAACTCAAGCAGTTATAGCAATATATTTTGGATGGGTGATTTAATATGTTGAGTACAAAATTTGCACCAAAAAGAACTATGACAAAAGCAGAAATTGATCGTAAATGGTGGGAAGTAGGAGACTATTTCAGAAGAAATTCTCTATGGTTATTAATGTATTGTACAGGTTGTTGTGCAATGGAATTACCACCAGCTATGACTACCGCATATGATATGGAGCGTCTTGGAATGGGCCCTATGGCAACTCCTAGGCAAGCAGATATACTTTTAGTATCTGGATATTTATCATCAAAGACTTTAAGACGACTTATATATACATATGAACAAATGAGTGAACCAAAATATGTAGTTGCTCTTGGTTCATGTCCTATCAATGGCGGGATATATCACGACTCATATGCAGTTATTAATAAATTAGATCAATACATTCCAGTAGATATTTATGTGGCTGGTTGTATGCCAAATCCTGAATCAATTCTAAATGGGTTTGTTGATTTAATGGAAGGTATCAAGAATAAGACAGCTGATGGCTGGAAGAGATACCATAAAAATAATGATTGGTACAAGAGCAATCAAAAGAGAGTACTTGGGGAGGTGATTATCCATGACGAATTCCACCAATAATCTCGAGTTTGTAAAAAATTTAGTTAAAAAATCAATCACAGTTATTAAAAGTGAAGTAGTGGATAAACAACAAATATCATTTGAGATAAAACAAGCAGATGTACATCATATCTTAAGTGTTTTAAAAACTTCTGGGTGGAAACAATTATCTTATCTAAGTGCAGTAGACTGGCCTGAGGAAAAGAAGTTTGAATTAGTATATCTTTTATTCAATTGGGAAAAACCAATTTACATTCAATTACGTACTAAAATTGATAGAGATAATCCTGTTATGGATTCAATCTTACCTATTTTTCCTGGAGTTAAGTATTATGAAAGAGAAACTCATGAATTTTTTGGGATTGAGTTTCCAGGGAATCCAGATTATAAAAAACAATTGATATTAGAGAACTGGGATGATATTCCTCCACTTAGAAAGGATTTTGACCCAGGAGCTTATAGTGATAAATTATTTTCTTCTCGTGAATATCCGCAAGATTTTTCCGTGAAAGATCCTAATAATCACTATAAAGAAAGAAGAGAAGAAAGAGAAAAAAGAGCCGAATCATTAAGAACTGGAGGTAAAAAACAATGAAAGAAATGAAATTGTTTTTGGGGCCTCAACATCCTGGAATGCATGGGAATACATCAGTTCATTTGTTTGTTGATGGAGACATTATTAAGAGATCATATATGTTGCCGGGGATGTTACATAGAGGATTTGAAAAACAGATGGAATTAAAATTATGGGTTAATAATATTAGTTTAATTCCACGTGTATGTGTTCCTGAACCTGATATTAATGAAATGGCCTTTGCTACAGCCGTTGAAAAGTTATTAAAGCTTGAAATTCCAGAACGAGCACATTGGATTAGAATGATAATTCTAGAATTCGCAAGAATTTCAACTCATCTTATGTCTTATGGTGGGGCTGGCGGATTGACTGGTAACTATACGTTAATGCATCATTCTCATGCTGATAGAAACTCAATTCTAGATATATTTGAAAAAATAACAGGTGGAAGAGTTTATCACCAATATATTGTAATTGGTGGGGTTAGAAAAGAATTACCTGAAGGTATTGAAAAAGATATTATTGAATATCTAGATGATTTAGAATCAAGATTACCTGAATATAGAGACTTAGGAATTGATAATGCATCGGTATTAAAAAGAATTAAAGATGTAGCTATGCTAACTGAAGATATAGTTTGGGAAGTTGGTATTACAGGAATTGGTATGAGATCAACCGTAAATAAAGCATATGATGTAAGAAAAGTAGTTCCATATGCAAGATATGATCAAGTTGAATTTGAAGTACCAGTATCTGATTATAGCGACGCGAGAGCGCGCTTAGATATTACTATTAAAGAAGTCCAACAATCAATAAATATTATTAGACAATGTTTAGAAAAGATGCCAGAAGGTCCTGTTAGAGTAAAACCAGGACGTGGACAATCAATGCGTTGGACTGTTCCAAAGGGATATGTTTATAGCCCTATAGAATCTAGTAGAGGTGAATTTGGTTATTATATGGTGTCTAATGGTGGAATACATCCATACCGAGTTGGTGTACGTGGGGCAAGCTATCCCCAAGGATTGCTAGGTATTGAAAAATATTTACCTGGTATTCGTATTGATGATGCTCCTCTTTGGGTGAGCACAATGGGAATTTGCGCTCCAGAAATTGATAGATAGGAGAATATGATGGAAGAGAAAAAGAAATATCCAAAATCTAGTATATTTAAACCATTAAGACATTTTAAATACCTATTTAAAAAACCATTAACACATCCACTAAATACAATTTTTACAGAAAAAAACGCTGAATATTTAAATAAAAATAACCTTATTAGAAAAAATGTAATAAAAAATTCAGAACCAAGAACGGCACCCGATAATATTAGAGGGTTTCATGTTAATGATTGGGATAAATGTATTGGTTGTGGAACTTGTGGAGAAATTTGTCCAACAGACGCAATTGAAATGGTTCCAAGACATGATTTGCCACGCAAAGCAGGAGAATTTCAACAAAGACCAGTAATTGATTATGGTAGATGTTGTTTTTGTGGACTCTGTGTTGATACCTGTACTACAGGTTCATTAAAAATGACTAAAGAATATGTTTTCGCAGATTCTAATCCTAGTAGCTTTAAATTAATGCCTACTGAAAAATTCCAAGAACATGAAGTTGAACTTGGATATCAAAAGACAGATACTACTGAATTACTTGATTTAAAACGAGTTACTATGGAACATATTAAACCTGAAGAACGCGTTAAAAGCTATATTGAAGTTGTTCGTGGTTATTCAAAAGAATATGCTAAACAAGAAGCTGCACGTTGTGTGGAATGTGGTATTTGCACTCAATCTTGTCCAGTTCAAATGAATATTCCTCAATATATTAAAGCAATATGGGAAGATGATATTGAAGGTGGATTAAGACAAATTTATGAAACCAATCCATTACCTGGAGTTTGTGGTAGAGTTTGTACTCACAACTGTGAAACAGCTTGTGCTATCGCTAAACGCGGAGAAGCTATCGCTATTCGTTGGTTAAAACGCTATATTATCGATAGCGCTCCAGATGATATGTATGAAAAAATCTTTAACGAACCAGTATCAGAAGTTATTGATGCTAGAATAGCTATTGCTGGATCTGGACCTGCAAGTTTAAGTGTTGCTTATTACTTAAGAGGTTTAGGATACCATGTTGATGTATTTGAAGAAAAGAGTCGCCCTGGAGGCGTTATGAGCTATGGGGCTCCTCAATACAGAATTCCTGATTATGCAGTAGAAAAGGATATTAATTTCATCAAGAAAATTGGAGTTAATATTCATGTAAATACTAGAGTAGGAAAAGATATAACATTAGATGAATTACATAAAAAATATGATGCTGTTTTCTTAGGAACAGGATTCTTTACAGCCAGAAAATTGAATATTCCTGGAGCTAATCATAAAGATATTATGGGAGCTATGGATTTTCTACCATTAACTAGAGACTTCGCAAGAGGTGAACTTAGTATTGATGAAATGAATGTTAAAAAATCCGCTGTGGTAGTTGGTGGTGGAGATGTAGCGTTTGATGTTGCTAGAAACTTAGTTCGTATACAAATTCAAAAATATGGTAAAGCTGATGTTAAACTAACATCTCTAGAAACTTTAGATATTTTACCTGGTAGCGATGATGAATACATTGAAGGTAGAGAAGAAGGAATTCAACTATTCCTAGGAAATGGTCCTCAAGAAGTAATCGTCAAGAATGGCAAAATCAAGGGGTTACGTGTTTGGAAATGTTTAAGAGTATTTGATGAATCAGGTAGATTCAGCCCTGAATTTGACAAAAATCAAGAGACAATCTTAGAGGGAGAACAAGTATTCTTCTCAATTGGACAAGCTCCAGATTACTCATTCTTACCTGAAAACATAAAAGAAAAACTTACAATTGAACGCGGTAAGATAAAAGCTAATGAAGCTGGACATGTTGAAGGAATTGATTGGTTGTTTATCGGTGGAGATATCTTTAGAGGACCCGATATTATTACTGCTGTGGCTGATGGGCATCGCGCAGCTATGGAAATTGATAATTATCTTTATCAAAAAGCTAAAAAGAAAAAACAATCAGATTATGCAAAAGAAATACGTGAAGCAATTAAATTGAATAATCCGGATTTAGCTTTAAAACCAAAACGTAAAAGAACATTGAAATAATATTATAATAAAAGCAGTTGAATATTTCAGCTGCTTTTTTCATTCATAAATTGTTGTATTTTATCTCAAATAGAGGTATAGTATTTAAAAAGGTGTTATCATATGAAAAAGATAAAAGAAAAATTAAGAGAACGAATTAAAAATCTTACTATAAAAATCTCTCAAATTTATATTGCAATCCAATCAAAAGAAACACCGTGGTTTGCTAAAACCATAGGATATATTACCATAGGATACTTTTTATCGCCAATTGACTTAATCCCAGATTTTATTCCAGTTTTGGGATATCTTGATGATTTAATAATTCTTCCATTATTAATATGGTTATGTATAAAATTGATACCTAAAGATATCTATATGAATAGTGAAGAATCAGCTAAAAAGATTTGGAATGAAAAAATACCATCAAAATGGTATTTTGCAATTCCAATAGTAGGTATATGGATAGTTCTTTTGATGATTATATTTAAAATAGTGATAGAAAAAATCATATAATAAATGTTTTATTTCGCATTTGAAGAATAGAAAAAAAACATATAATATGTTATAATA
>CAZSZZ010000031.1:0-11966 GCA_964611005.1 uncultured Candidatus Izemoplasmatales bacterium
ATATTTAATAATAGCTTTCCCATTAAATCCTGGATCTATTAATATTGATTTTTTCTGTTTTATTAATAAATAAGAATTGATATTAACTGGATTTTGATTAAAAATCTTAAGTTTCATCATTTAACTAAATATGCGCATCCATAAATTCCAGCATCATTACCTAGTGTAGCTAATTGAATATTAGCTTTTTTAATAAAAGGTCTTGAAAATAATGGATAGAATTTATTAATTGAATCTATTAAATATTCTCCTGCGTTAGATACGCCTCCTCCTATTATAATTATTTCGGGATCTATTGTTAATGATATACTAGCTATAGCTAGAGCTAAATATTTAATGGATTCGTCTATTATTTTACGTGAAATATAATCCCCTTTTTTAGCTAAATCAAAAACCTTTTTAGCACTAAATTTATCAAAATGTCTCAAAGGACTTTTAACTTTTGAATGAATTAACTGTTCTTTAGCCAACCTAACTATTCCAGTAGCAGAAGCTACAGTTTCTAAACAGCCTGTTTTACCGCATGCACAGTGATAATTATGTTTGAAATCAACTACAATATGTCCAAGTTCACCTCCGACACCATTAAGCCCTTCTAAGAGTTTTCCATCTATTATAATCCCTCCACCAACACCAGTTCCCAAGGTATACATTACTACGTTTTTATATCCTCTAGCACTTCCTTTGTACATTTCTCCAGCAGCCGCAACATTAGCGTCATTTCCTACTTTTATAATAATATCCTCATTTTTTAATAATAAATGGATTTCTTTCTTTATATTTACTTTTTCCCAATTTAAATTAACACAATTAATAACTTCTCCATTTTTAACCGGCCCAGGAACTCCTATTCCTATTCCTTGGATATCAGAAATTTCAACTTTAGAAACCAAGGATTCTATAATATCATTCAATATATTTTTTCCTTGATTTTTACTATTAGTATGAATATTCCATTTTTCAATTAAATCTCCTTCAAGAGTAAATCTACCAAATTTAATGCTAGTTCCCCCGATATCGATTCCTATTAGATATTTTTCCATAATTCACCTCAATATTGATAACATTTACCAGAAAAAAAGCATCCTAAACTGGATGCAGAAATATTTATTTTATTTCTTTTCCTTATGCACTGTTATTTTTTTACAAACAGGACAATACTTTTTTACTTCCATGCGGTCTGGATGTGTTTTTTTATTTTTGCTGTATCGATAGTTTTCTGATTTACATACAGTACATCTTAATGTAAATTGCGTTCTCATAAACGGCCCTCCATTCAGTTACTTATATATTCTATAATTTATTATATAAAAAATCAAGTATTATTTTCCTAAATATATTATCTTTTGCAAGGATATAGCCCCCTCCTCATGAGGGAGCTATCTTATATTATTCTAAGTTTAACAACTCCTGTTATTTTCTTAATATCTTCAATTATTTTTTTAGAAACATCTTGATTGAAATCAAATGCGAATACTACATGATCATCTCTAAATTTAATGATAGAAAAATCTATTGTTTTTTTCACATGTTTCAATGCTTTATCTATTGATTCCTTAATTCCTTCTATATTCCTAGCTAATATAATTAATCTAAATTTATCTCCCTTATCACCCAAGGTTATATTTGGATAGTTAACTGAATTTTCAATATCTCCGTGTTCTACATAATTCATCAATTCTCTAGTAGCCATAATTGCACAATTGTCTTCAGATTCCTTTGTAGAAGCTCCAAGATGTGGAATTGGAATTACATTATCTAAATTAGCTACATAATGATTCGGAAAATCTGTAACATATTTAGAAACTATCCCATTAGATAAAGCTTCTTCTAAAGCTAAATTATTAACTAATAAATCGCGGCTAAAGTTTAATAAAACCACTCCAGGTTTAACTTTACTGAATACTTCTTTATTAAAGAATCCTTTTGTAGAATCTAATAAAGGTAAATGTAGAGAAATAAAATTTGAATTCTTATAGATTAAATCTAAATCTTCTGTCAATTCAATTCCAGATTTTAATGATTTTTTAGCCTTTTCTGATATATATGGATCATATCCATAAACCTTAAGACCAAGATCAACACATGCATTTGCGACTCTACCTCCAACAGCACCTAGTCCAATAAGAGAAATAGTTTTTCCTAGGATTTCAGTACCCGCAAACAATTTTTTTGCTTTTTCTATATTCTTTAAGATATTTTTATTAGAGCTGTTATTCTTAACCCAGTTAACACCTCCAATAATGTTACGAGAAGCTAAAAGCATACCAGCAATTACTAATTCTTTAACTGCATTACTATTAGCTCCAGGAGTGTTAAATACGACAACTCCTGCATCAGCCATTTTTTCTAAAGGAATATTATTAACACCCGCTCCAGCTCTAGCAATGGCTAATAAATCATCGCTGATGGGAAAATCATGCATATCATGACTTCTCACAAGAATTAAATTACTTTGTTTTGGATCATCGACTAGTTGGTATTTTTTTGTTAGTAAATTCAAACCTACGTTTGATATATTATTTAAACAAGCTATTTTCATTATAGATTTTCTCTTTCAAATTCTTGCATAAAGTCAACTAAGGCTTTAACTCCTTCATAACTCATTGCGTTATAAATAGAAGCTCTCATACCACCAACAGAACGATGCCCTTTAATGTTTACTAATCTATGTTTTTTTGCTTCTTTTATAAATTTATTGTTTAAATCAACTGAATTAGTATTAAAAGTAACATTCATAATAGAACGGTCTTCTTTTCTAACGGATCCAAAAAACATTTTTGATTGATCTAGATAATCATAGATAAGATTTGCTTTTTTAAGATTTTTTTGATGAATCGCTTCTACTCCACCATTATTAAGTAAGTATTTAAACACTAATCCACATATATAAATTCCATATGTAGGAGGAGTATTATACATTGATCCCTTATCCGCATGAATTTTGTATTTATACATAATAGGTGTTTTTTCAAGATATTGGTCTGTGATTAAGTCTTCTTTAATGATTACTATAGTTGTCCCAGCTGGGCCTATATTTTTTTGAGCTCCAGCGAATATCAATCCAAAATCTTCTACATTTATAGGTTCAGATAAGATATTACTTGACATATCAGAAACAAGAGTTTTTCCTAAAGTATTAGGTAATTTTGTATATTTTGTACCATATATAGTATTGTTTTGTACAATATGAACATAATCTGCATTTTCAGATATTTTAAGATTATCTAAATTTGGAATATAGGAAAAATTATCATCTTCACTTGAGGCAATTACCCTTACATCTCCATAGCGTTTTGCCTCTGCGATTGCTTTTTTAGACCAAACTCCAGTATTAATAAAATCCGCAACTTTATTTCTAAACAAATTCATTGGTATCATAGAAAATTGAGTTGTAGCACCACCTTGTAAAAATAACACTTTATAATTTTTAGGAATGTTTAATAATTTTCTTAAATCTGCTTCAGCTTCTTCTATAATTTGTTTAAAGTCTTGCGAACGATGACTCATTTCCATTACAGAAACCCCTGTGTTTTTATAACAAAGCATTTCTGAAGCGGCTTGTTTTAAAACTTCTTCAGGTAAAACAGCCGGTCCTGCGGAAAAGTTATATACTCTCTTCATTAATTTCCTCCTATTTTTATAATATTCTCTTTCCTTCTAAATAATAGCGTTTTTCAACTGCTTCTCCAAGAGAAAACGATTTTCTTGGTAAAACTCCATTCTCTCTAATATATGGCAATAAAAGTTTTCTTTGAAGTTGAGGCAATGAAATTCCAACCATGTTTTTATTTTTATTAACAATAGTCTTCATGTTTTCTAATCCGTGAATAAAATCAATTTTAGCTTCTTTATGTTCTAATAAATACTTATCTAAATAGTTTTGAATTTGTTTAATACATTCAAAAGAATTACTAGGTACATTTATAACTATTTCTTCTTTATCATAGAATAAAGATAAAGTTGATTCACCACTTATATGTTCTTTTAATCCATCAATTAAAGAATAAGTTGCCCCAGAAATAATACGATGAATCGGTTCAAATGTCAATCCTTTATCATATAAACTTATCAATTCAACTAATGCATATCTAGCCGGATGAATTTCTTGTTCTTCAGCGCTTAAATCTTTTTTTATATTTTCCCAACATGTTTTAGCCGCAGCTAAAGAATGATTTCCATCGCCAACAATCAAACTAACATCATTGGATAAAGCTTCTATTCTTTTTATAATTGGCAAAGTATCAGTTATTTTATATCCTTTAATATGTCCGCCATTCATATTTAAATTAAAGTCATATAATTGTTCGTAATTTTTGCGTTGCTTAAACAGATCATTAATAATAGGATCAGTCGCATCATCTACCAAAATAAGTACATGAGGTAGTTCAATTGGAGCGTTTTCTCGAATTCTTACACGAGGTGGAATTCTATTAGGTATTGTTTTTTCAGTTGCTCTAATCTTACTAAATTTACCAACTTCATATTCATATTCTTCTAAATCTAAAGCTATAACTAAACCTAAACGCCTTTTAACAAAAGGCGTTTTACGGTCAACTAATATAAAGCCAATATGTTCATCGAATATATTATTACGTAAATAAAGTTTCATTGTCTCATTTACTTTTTCAATTTGATAATCCATATTCTTTTCTAAATAAGCTTCTGGAAGAATGATATGATATGTTGAAGGAACATTATCTACCATTGATTTGACTTGTTCCCAATATTCCGGTTCTGATGTGAATTGATCACATGCAATTACCGACCATTTTTCCATATCGATAAATGATTTAGGTATTAAAACAGTCGGTGTTTTAATAAATGGCATTAAAGAATGCCTTGGTCTAGCATTGCTTGGTAAACTCTCATAAATCCAGCAATGTTAGCTCCGACTACTAAATTTCTATGATCTGTATATTTTCTAGCTTCTGTATATGCTTTCTTAAAAATGTCTGACATAATCACTTCAAGTTTTTGATCAACTTCTGCGTAAGTCCAAGGGTAATGCATTGCATTTTGACTCATTTCTAATCCAGATACTGCAACTCCACCAGCATTGGCTGCTTTCCCAGGAGCGAATAAAATATCTGCACTTTGTAAGTATTTAGTAGCTTCTAATGTTGTAGGCATATTAGCGCCTTCAGCTACTAAGAAACATCCGTTTTCAACTAAAGCTTTTGCGCCTTCTAATGGTAATTCATTTTGTGTTGCACATGGCAATGCAATATCACAAGGAACATTCCAAATCTTGCTTGAATCCGAATCATAAACAGCTGAAGGTCTATATTCTAAATAATGTTGAGAGAATTCAGGTGATTTTTCTGTTAGCATTTTAACTATATTTAAATCCAAGCCATTCTCATCATATACATATCCAAAAACATCTGATAAAGCAATTACTTTAGCGCCTAATTCTTGAGCTTTCAAAGCTGCGTGCATACCAACTTTACCACATCCAGAAATGATTACTTTCTTACCTTCAAAATTATCATTTCTATATACTTTTAGCATTTCAGATACAAAGTAACACAATCCATATCCTGTAGCTTCTTTTCTAACTAAAGACCCACCATATGTTAACCCTTTACCAGTTAAAACACCAGTGTTTTCATTTCTTATCTTGCGATACATTCCGTAAAGATAACCAATTTCTCTAAATCCAACTCCTATATCTCCAGCTGGAACGTCAGTATCTGGTCCAATATGTCGATATAATTCTTGCATGAAATTCTGACAAAATCTCATGATTTCATTATCACTTTTCCCTCTAGGATCAAAATCTGATCCACCTTTTCCACCACCTAGTGGAAGACCAGTAAGAGCATTTTTAAATGTTTGTTCAAAGCCTAAAAACTTCAAAATTGATTCATTTACAGATGGATGAAATCTTAATCCACCTTTATATGGACCGATAGCTGAATTAAACTGAACCCTATAACCGCGATTAACTCTAATTGCACCAGAATCATCTACCCATGTAACGCGAAATTTAATTATACGTTCAGGTTCAATAATACGTTCCATAATTGAAAATTGTTCAATCTTTGGATCATTACAAACAATGAAATCCATTGCTTCAAAAAACTCCTCTATCGCTTGTAAGTATTCAGGTTGTGAAGAATTTCTTTCTTGTGTTCTTTTAAACAAGTCATTTAAGTATTCACTATTAAACAATTTGCTCGCCTCTCTCTTATTTATTATTTAAACGATTTTTTTCAACCGTTTATAATTTAAACGTAAAAAAAAGCATCATAAAACTAAGTATATGCTAATTTTTGATTGATTCTGTTTTCCTCTGTTATTAAGTATCTTTTCCACATATTTGATTATACAATGAAAGCGCTTTTAACACAAGCTTTTTTTTTCGTTTTTTCAAAAAATAATTTCTGATATCTATTCTTTTTAATTTATTTATTCTTTAGCTAATAATTCGTATACAAAAAGCCAGTTTTTTACTGGCTTTTATTTTAAAATTTTTATCCAACCATTTGGTCCTTTAATATCTCCAAATTGAATGCCTGTTAATAAATCATATAACTTTTTGGTTGTTGGGCCTACTAAAGTATCGCTATAAAATTTATATGATTTTTCTTCTGTATCTATTCTGCTAATTGGTGTTATTACAGCGGCTGTGCCACAAGCTCCTGCTTCAGCGAAAATATCTAATTTATCAACAAATACATCTCCCTCAATAACTTCCATCTTCAATTCGTTTTTAGCTAAATACATTAAGCTTTTTTTTGTAATACTAGGTAGGATAGTTGGTGATTTAGGAGTTATAAACTTATTATCCTTTGTAATCCCAAAAAAGTTAGCTGCGCCTACTTCATCTATTTTAGTATGAGTTAGTGGATCTAGATATATACAGTCAGCATACCCCTTCTCTTTAGCAATCTGATGTGGTAATAAACTAGCAGCGTAATTACCTCCAACCTTACTATTTCCTGTTCCATTTGGAGCTGCACGATCATATAAAGTAACCATAAATTTATTAGGGGACAATCCTCCTTTGAAATAACTTCCTACAGGCGAAGATATAACACTAAATATATATTCTTTTGCTGGCCTTACTCCTAGGTTTCTACCTATTCCAATAATAAAAGGTCTTAAATACAAAGTAGCTCCAGTTCCATAAGGAGGAACTAAATCTTCATTCGCTTTTACAACTTGTTCGCAAGCAGATATGAACTTATCTATAGGTACCTTAGGCATTAATAACCTATCACATGAATCTTGTAATCTCTCGGCATTCATTTTAATTCTAAAAAGTTGTATTAACCCATCTTTCCTTCGATAAGCTTTTAAACCTTCAAATGCTTCTTGGCCATAATGCAAAGCTGTAGAAAACGCTGAAATTTTAATTTCATCTTCAGAAACAAGTCTACCTTCATCCCATTTTCCATCTTTGTAATAAGAAATATAACTTGCATGTGTTTCTAGACATTCAAAACCTAAATTCTTGTAGTCGATTGTATTCACAAAACTTTTCCTCCAATATATAATCTGTCCTGTAAATATTATATGCTATGTTAGCGCTTTCTTCAAGGAAAAAAGTATTTTTTTTGAATACAATTATAAATATTGTGTATTATGAAAATATTTTCTTAATATTTATATTCATTTTTGAAACATATGTTTATATTTTAGATTTAGTAATCAACTTATCAAAAATAGTTAACATTTGTGGAAGGATAATTAAGACAAATAATAGTGATGTTATAGCTCCTACTGCTATGATTAAACCTATCTGTGCAATTGTTTCTATTGAAGAAATAACAGCTATCGTTAATCCTGATATTGAAAATAACATGGCGGATGTAATAATAGATGGAGCTGAATTTTGAATAGCTTTTATCGTACTTTCTTTAATGCTTAAAGTTTTTCTAAATTCCATATACGATCTACTCAGTAGTATTGCATAATCAATTGTAACTCCTAATAGAATAGCTGAAACTACTAGATTTGCTAAAAATACCATAGTTCCTGAAATAAATTGCAAAATTGTCATTGTGAAAAAAACTGACGTTATAATTATGAATATTAATAAAACTGGCATAAATAGATTTCTAAAGGCAATAAAGACTACAATCATAATAGCCAAAGCCGCTAAGATTAATACAAGTGTATAATCTACGGAAACTGTTTCTTTGATATGATATGCAATTGATGTTTCTCCTAATATATATGCATTTTGTATATTTAAATCTTTAATTATTGTATTGATATTATCATAGTATTGAAATGCCTGCTTACCTTCTGAATCACTTTTTAAATAAAATTTTATTAATGCATTATTATCGGAATATAAATTATTCGTTATTAGATTTAAAGTATTAGGGTCTGTAACTACACTTTTATAATATATTCCTGCTTGAATATTTTCTACATAATCTAATTGAGTTAATTCTTGATAAAGCGCTAATTCATCAACATCATTTTTTGGCAACAAAATTATCATTGTATTAGTTTGTCCAAACTTATCTTCAATATACTTTTTATCATCATAATAAGATGTTCCTTCAGTACCCGCAAAACTAGATGACCCATATGTATATTGATTCTGCGTTTGAAAATATAAGGAAACACCCAAAATTATAAATAATAAAACTGAAAATCCATATTTGAATTTGTTAAGCTTTCCTGTTATTTTTCCAGAAAAAATTGTTTTAATAGGCTTGGTTGTCTTATCTAGCATTTTAGAAAATAAACGTATCATTTCTGGTAATAAAAATATCGTAGCTAATAAACTTATAAGTATCGCTTTTGCAAATACTATTCCTATGTCCACACCAATTGTAAAGCGCATAACAACTAATGCAAGAAAACTTACTCCAGTTGTTAAAGCAGATGCGATAATGGGTTTTTTTGACTTCTTCTTCGCATTGGCTAATGCCAGATCTACTCTTTTACCTAATGCTCTCTCTCTATGATATGCATTTATTAAGAAAATCACATAGTCTAAAGATATTGCAATTTGTAAAACTATTGCCATTGAACTTGTAATAAATGAAATACTAGGTAAAAAGGCATTAGTTCCAAGATTTATTACTATTGAAACACCTATTACAATAGCGAAAATAACTATATCAAAAAATGATTTACTTAAAACAAATAACAATAATAAAATCAAAGGTATACAGATTAAAGTAATCAAACCCACTTCTTTTTCTATTGTATTTTTAGTATAGATAGAGCTTTCAGCGCTACCAGAAAAATGATAGGTATAGCCATTATCACTTAAAATAGTTTTGATTTGATCAATCTGTGCTTCAGTTTCAGAACTAGATGAATTAGTAGAAAAAACAACTCTCATCAACATGGATTCATCGCTTACATAGTGGCTCAATATTCCATTAAATTCTTTTTGATAATCAGAAGGTAAATATTGAATCAACGCAATAAAAGCTTCGGGATAAGACATTCCACTTTGTAAAAGGCTATTTAAATAAGAATCCATCATTATTTTTTGTTGGTCAGTTAAATTCGTATAAATTATACCATAAGTGACGGGATTGAAATATTGATCAATATAATCAATCATTTCAATATTATCTACTTGCATAATCTCTTGTTTAACTAAAAGTGCTGTAGCTATATCAGTTTCATCAAAAGAAAAAGTGACAGTACTCGAGTCCCCAAATTCACTATAATACGCATCAATACCAGCCTTTATTTCAGAATTTTTAGGTAGATATGTTTCTAAATCATAATTGACTTTAACTTTACTGATAAAAAAAGCAGATGTGATAGCTAAAACAAGAAACAAGATTGAAATTAAATATCGTTTCATAATCAATCTCCTTATCATTAATAAATCGTGGTTTATTATTATATTAATTATTATAATATATTTTTGTGAAGATTTAATGTGCAAAAAAAAGTCTTAATTAAAAGACTTTTAATTTACTAAAAATATAGTTCCCGATTCTCCATTCATAATTAATTTATCATTATTATGAATAATATCTATATAATTTTTAATGCGAATTATAACAGGTATATTTTTCGTTCTAGCCAAAATGACACCATGTGAACAATTGCTTCCAAAACGAGTTATGATTCCCTTTAAGTTTTCTGAAGGGATACGATAAATTATAGATGGTAATATATCATTACAAACTAAGATAAATGGTTGCTTCGGAAAAACATACTCTAAAGTTATTCCCAGTTCAAGATTTATTAAGCGATTAAAAACATCGTTTATATCATCAACTTTAGATCTAAATGTTTCTGATTTCATACTGAGAAAATGAGTTTTCATATCTTCTCTTGTCCGAATTAAAGCTGAATTTAAATCATATCCATAATCGATGAGTCGTTCAATATAACTGATTAGTTCTACATCAGTTAATAATAACTCATGTGAGGCAAATATATCAGCTGTATATGAATCAATTTCTTTAGCTTTTTGAAAAAATTGATTAACTTGAACTTTAGCTTCCTTTAGAATTTGATGTAATCTCTTCTTTTCTAGGCCTTTATCAAGATACTTTGTTTGATGATATTGATTGTCATGTTTCTCTAATTTATAAGCAATTCCAGATGCTTTTTCACCAGAAACTCCAATACCTCTAATTTCTATCAAAACAACCACGTCCTTAATAAATATTTTACCATATATTTAAGAAAAAATTTATTTTTTTCATAATAATTTTAAGTTATAGTATAATATACATAGATATGTTAAATTAATTACTATAATATGTAATAATATATTTTTTTCATCAATTTACATCATTTTAAAGGAGATATAATTAATGTATACTAGAGAAACTGTAAAACCTGTAAAAGTAGGAAATATAATTATAGGTGGAGATAATCAAATCATTATTCAATCAATGACAAATACAAAAACCAAAGATATTGAGGCTACTGTTAAACAAATTTTAGATTTAGAAGATATTGATTGTCAATTAGTTAGAGTGGCTGTATTAGATAAAGAAGATGCTTTAGCTATAAAAACTATTAAAGAAAGAATTCATATTCCTATTGTAGCTGATATTCATTTTGACTATAGACTTGCATTAGCTTCAATAGATGCTGGAGCTGATAAAATTAGAATAAATCCGGGAAATATAGGTTCAGATGAGTTAGTTAAAGTAGTCGTAGATGCTTGTAAGGAGAAGAAACTCCCAATAAGAATAGGTATTAATTCTGGTTCTTTAGAAAAACATATATTAGATCAATATGGCTCACCAACTCCAGAGGCCATGGTAGCTTCCGCAAAATATCATGTTTCTTTATTGGAAAAGTTTTCTTTTAGTGATATTATTATTTCCTTGAAATCATCTAATATGCTTGATACTGTAAAAGCAAACGAATTAGCAGCCAAGATTTTTCCATATCCAATTCATTTAGGAGTAACTGAAGCAGGAACTGCTTTTTCAGGTGCTATTTCCTCATCTATCGGTTTAGGAATATTAATTAGCAAAGGAATAGGTTCTACAATTAGAGTTTCTCTAACAACATCCCCACTAAAAGAAATTAGAGTAGCGAAAGAAATTTTAGCTAATTTTGGATTATATTCAAAACCTAAGCTTATAAGCTGTCCTACCTGCGGTAGAATTCAATATGATATGATTCCTATTGTTGAAGAAATTGAGACTTTTTTAGAAACTGTTAATAAAAATATAACTATAGCTATTATGGGATGTATTGTAAATGGTATTGGTGAAGCTAGAGATGCCAATATAGCTGTAGCTGGAGGTAAAAATGAAGCTCTATTGTATAAAGATGGAGCAAAAATAAAAAAGGTACCTCAATCAAAATTAGTAGAGACATTAAAAAAAGCAATATTAGATTATTAAAAGCGCTAATTTTAGCGCTTTTATTTATATTATAGCAATAAATACATTAATAAAATCCTTAAGCAAATTATTATCATAAAGATATTTGCTTAATCTAAATTTATCTGTTTCTAATTGCATATCGATTTTTAGAAAATTGTAAATAAGATTATTAAT
>CAZSZZ010000032.1:0-11891 GCA_964611005.1 uncultured Candidatus Izemoplasmatales bacterium
GTTATTGATTTATTAAAAAAACATAGATTTAATAAGAAACAATGGCTTACTTTTAGCGAAATTAAACCGCTAATATATTATAATCAAAAAGACGAACATCATCTAGTACTAAAGAAAGATGATGTGGAAGAATCAATGATTAATTTTTTGGTCAGAATACCTGAAAATCTAATTTTTCAAAAAAATAGGGAGTTTTTACATATTGCGCTTAGTTCAATCACAGCTAATGTTCTAGGATTAGGTTCTAAAACCTTTGATTATTTAGAAAAAAATAATTTAATGAATATTTCTTTTTATACTAAATTAACAATTGAAAAAAGTTATGGCTATTTGTCAGTATTTATTCAGACTAATAAAGTTTTACGTTATAAAAAAACAATGTTAGACATACTATTAAAAATAAATGAAGAACCTTTGGATAAACAACTCTTTGAGGTAAATAAAAAAAACATTCTTGGAAATTATATAACTATTTTTGATAATCTATCAAGGGTTCATAATCTTTTATGTAATACAATTATGGAAAATGTAGGAATTGACCAATATTTCAATCATGTAATTAATCATTCAATAGAAGATTTAGCTCCTTATAAAGCTATATTTAGGGAGGAAAACATTTATTCTATTACCTATCTAAAAGGCAATAAAAATGCATAATCTATGTTATAATATAATTAATCCTTTAAATATAAGAATCCTTTTATAACTTAAATGTTATTTGCTTTCTTTGGAAGAGTAAGGAAGGAGTATAATTTAAAATGAAATTAAAAACAGTTGAATTCATAATTTCCGCTGTAGAAAAAAAACAGTATCCTAAAGATAATCTACCTCAGATTGTTTTAACTGGTCGCTCTAATGTTGGGAAATCATCATTTATAAATACAATGTTACAAAGAAAAAATATAGCTCGCACCTCACAAACACCAGGAAAAACAAGACTTATTAATTTTTTTATGATTAATAAGGAATTTTATTTTGTGGACATTCCGGGATATGGATATGCTAATGTTAGCAAGAAACAAATCATGGATTTCAAGGTAATAATTGAAAGATATTTACAAAATAAATCAATTTCTTTAGCTATCTTATTATTAGATATAAGAAGAATTCCAAATGAAGATGATATATTGATGTATAATTATTTTCATTCTCAAGCGATTGAAACTCTAATTGTATTAACTAAGGCTGATAAATTATCTAATAATAAAAAAAATAATCAAATAAAAAACATCGAAAAAGCATTAAAACCTTGTGAAACTGATAAATTAATTACTTTTTCATCTATCACAAAAGAAAACCGTGAAGAAATTTGGGATATTTTGGAAGAACATGTTTTGAGGTATCAAAATGAAAAAATATTATAATGATTTGGCTGATGTATATGATCAATTAGTCCAAGAAGACATAAGTTTAAATCGTTTTCCTTATGCGGCTTATGGTGACATTCAAGATACAATTGCTGGATATATTTATGATAATAAGCATATTAAGATAGCTAATATTTTAGATATAGGTATAGGGACAGCGTCTCTATATGAAAAAATAATACCAGAAAAATTCAAATTAACAGGAATAGATATTTCCGAAAGAATGTTGGATATTTCTAGACTAAGAGTTCCAGATGCGTCTTTAATTTTACATGATATTTTAAAAGGAATACCTGAAGAGATTGTTCATCAAAAGTTTGATTATATTATTATTAATTATTTATTTAAACACTTTGATCTAGAAACAGTTAAGAGTATAATAAATCAAATAGTACCTCATCTTTCACCTTTTGGAAAGATATTTATAGGTGATATTATGTTTTTAAATCAAGATAAGAAAAAGCTTTATCTTATGACTCATACAGAAGATATAACCACAACCTCAACTTTTAATTATCATGTCTACAGTGATATCGTAACTAATTCCAATGAACATCTATCTTTTAGCTTTATGGAATTGAATGGTTATACAGGGATTTTAATCATTGAAAAATATTATGAAAGTACTTTACATTTTGAAGAAACTTTGATAAAATACAAAACAAATACAGTGAAGTGGAATAGTAATCAAAAACAGAAGAATAGAGAGTAAACGGTTGGTGTAAGTTTATCTTTTGTCTTGATGAAGGTAGCCATGGAGTAGTTTAGGTGAAACTAAGTAGTCTAAATCGTTGACTTGCGTTAAGAGTTTTGAGTGCTTATTTTATAAGAATAAAGGTGGTACCGCGTTAAATCGTCCTTTTTAAGGGCGTTTTTTTATTGGAGGAATATTATTGAAAAAGTCATATATAGAATATATAAGAAACATGGTGGGTAATAAAAAAATCATATTAAATTCAACCGCTGTTGTATTAAACGATGAATTTAATCGTATATTATTACAAAAAAGGTCAGACAATGGTTTATGGGGCTTGCCTGGCGGCTTACTTGAGATGGATGAAACTATTGAAGAAGGAGCTATAAGAGAGGTCTATGAAGAGACAAATCTAAAAATAAAAATCACAAGGTTTATAGGGGTTTTTATCAACAGAAATATGGTTTGGCATAATAAAGATAAAGCCATGATTTATGCTTTTGGATTTGTAGGTGTGATAATAGGCGGAGAATTAAAAATAAACGACGAGGAATCATTAGAATTAAAATATTTTAAAAAAGAAGATTTGCCTTTAATACATAGTGCTGATAATAAACAAATAATAGAAGCGTATTACCAAAACAGATTTAATTTAGTAGAAGGGAAGTATTACGATGGATTTAAATAAAAAATATAATCATCTAGAAGTAGAAAAAAATAAATATGATTTTTGGTTAGATAATAATCTTTTTAAAAGCGGTGATTTATCTAAAAAACCTTTTACTATAGTTATTCCACCACCAAATGTTACTGGAAAACTACATTTAGGACATACATGGGATAATACTATACAAGATTTTATAATAAGAAGGAAAAAAATGCAGGGTTTTGATGCTTTGTATTTACCGGGAATGGATCATGCAGGAATTGCGACACAGGCAAAAGTTGATCAAAAATTACGTGAACAAGGAAAAAGCCGTTATGATTTAGGCAGAGAAGAATATCTAAAAATAGCTTGGAAATGGAAAGAAGAATATGCTAGTTTAATTCGCAAACAATGGCGTAGTATGGGACTTGCCTTAGATTATTCTAAAGAGCGTTTTACCCTAGATGAAGGTTTATCAAAAGCTGTTAATAAAGTATTCGTAGATTTTTATAATAAAGGCTATATCTATCGTGGTAAACGCATTATTAACTGGGACATTCAAGCTAAGACTGCTTTATCAAATATCGAAATAGATCATCAGGATGTTGAAGGGGCTCTTTACTATATTACTTATCCATTTAAAAATAAAAAGGGTGGATTAACAGTTGCGACAACTCGACCAGAGACAATGTTTGCGGATACTGCAATAATGGTTCACCCTGATGATGAAAGATTTTTAGATATACATGGATTAGAAGTATATATACCAACTACTAATAGAACAATTAAAGTAATTACAGATAAATATGTAGATAAAGAATTTGGAACTGGAATTGTAAAGGTTACACCTGCACATGACCCAAATGATTTTATGGTAGGAAAACGTCATAGTCTTGAAATGCCTCTATGTATGAATGAAGATGGCACTATGAATGAATTAGCTGGAAAATACGCTAATATGAAGCGTTTTGACTGTAGAAAAGAAGTTATTAAAGATTTAAAAGAACTTGAATTATTAGAAAAGATTGAACCAATAATTCATTCAGTAGGACATAGCGAACGTACAAATGTAATAGTAGAACCACGCTTGTCAGAACAATGGTTTGTCAGAATGGATGTTTTAGCTAAACAAGCATTAACTGAAAATAAAGTAGAATTTATACCTAAGAGATTTAGAAAGATATTTGTAAATTGGATGGAAGGAATAGAGGACTGGTGTATAAGCAGACAGCTTTGGTGGGGACACCGTATACCTGTATGGTATAGAGATGAAGAGATTTACTGTGGTTTAGAAAAGCCAAAAGGAAAAGGATGGATTCAAGATAGCGATGTTTTAGACACTTGGTTTTCTTCAGCATTATGGCCTTTTACAACACTTGGTTGGCCTGAAGACACCCCTGATTTTAAAAGGTATTTTCCAAACGACGTTATGGTTACAGGTTATGACATTATTTTCTTTTGGGTTGCGAGAATGATTTTCCAAAGCATTGAATTTACAGGAAAATCTCCATTTAAACAATGTTATATTCATGGATTAATTCGCGATAAACAAGGTAGAAAAATGTCTAAATCATTAGGAAATGGAGTGGATCCTATTGATGTTATTCACAAATACGGAGCTGATTCGCTTCGCTATTTTATCATGACTAATTCAAGCCCTGGACAAGATTTGCGTTATGATGAAGAAAAAATTTTATCTAGCTGGAATTACATAAATAAGATTTGGAATATATCTCGTTTCGTTAAGATGAATATAGAAGAATTAACTTCTGATGATATTAAGTTAAACCCTAAGGAAATGGATTTTAGTGATCGTTGGATAATTACTAAAATGAATCATATGATAGATCAAGCTGATTATTTTTATGATCGCTATGAATTTAATGAAGCAGCTAAAATAATATATAACTTTACCTGGCATGATTTTGCATCTTGGTATGTAGAGATGTCTAAATTATCAAATACAAAACAGACTAAGATAGTATTGATTACAGTATTAAATACCATAATTAAGTTATTACATCCTTTTATGCCATTTGTGACAGAAGAAATATTCCAAAATTTACCAAATAAGGAAATATCAATCATGACTTCAAATTGGCCTAAAAATAATGGTATGATATTTGAAGAGACTTTAGATTTAGAATGGTTCTTTGAATTAATTAAAAAAATCAGAACTATTCGCAATGATTATCAAGTTTCTTGGTCAAAACCTATTGATATATATATTCAAACTAATGAAAAAGACAAGACGTTTTTAGAAGAAAATAAAAAATATATTCAAAAGTTTTTAAATCCAAAAACATTGGTAATACAGAAGAAAATATCTGAAGTTAAAAATGCAGTATCACTTGTATTATCTAACTTACAGGTTTATATACCGCTTGGGTCACTTGTGGATATTGAAAATGAAAAAACAAAGATGATAGAAGAAATTAAGCGACTTGAAAATGAAATTAAACGCTGTAAGAATATGTTAAACAATCCTAATTTCATGAAAAAAGCTCCAGAGAAAAAGATTCAAGAAGAACAAAATAAATTAGCTAAATATGAAGACAACCTAAAAGAAGCTAATACGAGATTAAACGAGTTAAAATGATGTTTACTAATTTTAAAGAAACCAAATACTGGATTGAACATATCAAAAGATTTGGATCTAAATTAGATCTCAGTCGAATTAAAGAATTATTAGGTTATTTTAATAACCCAGAAAAAGAATTTAAAACCATACACATCGCTGGAACTAATGGTAAGGGTTCTTTAGCCTCTTATGTTAAGAATGTTTTAGTAGAAAAGGGGTTTAAAGTAGGATTATTTACTTCTCCATATGTAGTTAAATTTAATGAGCGCATAACGATTAACGATGAATATATTAAAGATAAAGATGTGGTTAAATACGCTAACATTATTTATCCTTTTTGGAAAAAAATGTATAGAAAAGGTAAAATTACTACTTTCTTCGAAGTTTTAACCGCAATGTGTTTTTTATATTTTAAAGAACAATCAGTTGATTTTGGAGTTATTGAAGTAGGGCTTGGTGGAAAATTAGACGCAACTAATGTAATAACACCAGAAATTTCTGTAATAACTAATATTTCCTTTGATCATTTGAATGTATTAGGAAAAACATTAGAATCAATCGCAACTAATAAATTGGGGATTGTTAAGAATAATATTCCCTTAATTACTTCTTTTGAACAGGATGAATTATTGCCATTATTTGAGAAAATTACTAAATTACATAATTCCAAAATGATAAGAATTGATTTTAATGAAATTAGCGATGTTTCGATTGGAGAATTAACTTCATTTACTTACAAAAACAATTTCTATAAAATATATTTACCAGGATATCATCAAGTTAAAAACGCAGTTTTGGCTATTGAAACAATTAACGAATTAAATAAAAAATCTCATTTAGACATAGATGAAGAAACAATAAAAAAAGGTATTGAAAAAACAAGGTGGCCTGGTAGGTTTGAGATATTTAATAGAAACATCGTACTTGATGGAGCTCATAATATAGGAGGTATTAACGCCTTAAAAGAAACAGTAAAGGCAATGTATCCAAATAAAATAATTAAGTGTCTAGTAAGCATTATGCATGATAAAGATCATCAAAAAATGATTGATATTTTAGATTCGTTTTGTAATGAATTATATTTTACTCAATTTGATTATGAAAGAAGAGAAGATGCATTTCAGTTATTTAAAGAATCAAAACATAAACATAAAAAATTATATTTAGATTATACAGAAATTTTTGATGAACTCACTTTGCTTAAAGAAAATGAAATTCTATTAATTACAGGATCTTTGTATTTTATCTCAGATGTTAGAAAAAGATTAATTAAATAAAGAAAATCACCCACAATAGAGTAATCTGTATTTGGGTGATTTTTATGTATAAAATAAAGGATATGCCTATTCAAGAAAGACCTAGAGAAAGATTATTGAAATTAGGGCCTAAAAGTTTAAGCACATATGAATTATTAGCTATAATATTTCATTTTGGTTATCTTGACCAATCAGCCTTAGACCTAGCGAAAACCTTGTTAAATCAAATAAATAATATTTCTGAACTAAAAAATATGACAATTAAAGAATTAACTAAAATACGAGGAATAGGACAAACTAAAGCAATATCTTTACTAGCAGCCATTGAACTTGGGGAAAGAGTATTAACGGGCCATGAAGAAAAAATACAAATTTCCTCACCTAATGATGTATTTTCTCTATTAAAATATGATTTAAAAGATCTTAAACAAGAAGTTCTTATTGCGCTATTTTTAGATGTTAAAACTAATTTAATTACAAAAAAACAAATCTATTTAGGAGGATTAACTCAGTCTTTAATTCACCCTAGAGAAGTTTTTAAATACGCAGTTAAATACTCTGCATATTCATTGATTTTAGTTCATAATCATCCTTCAGGAGATCCATCTCCATCTAAACACGATATTGAAGTAACTAAGAAATTTGAAGAGGCCGGGAAATTACTTCAAATTGAACTGTTAGATCATGTGATAATTGCGAATGATAATTATTTATCTATTAAAGATTATATGAAGAATAATAAATAAAAGAAATACTTCAAAAAAGCATTTCTTTTATTATGTATTTATATTTAAGTTTCTATGAATTTTAAAATGTCTTGATATACCTCATCTTTAATCAATTCGTTTAAAGATTCATGTCGACAATCAGGATAAAGTTTCATACTAACATTTTGATAGCCCAAGGATTTCATTGTTTCATACAAAGTTTTTATGTCTTTACCATAATTAGATAATGGATCCTTACTTCCAGACATTAAATAAATAGGCATTGATTTATTTCCTTCATTCATATTTCTTTTCTTATTAACAAAAGATATCCATTTAAACATATCTAAATTTGCTTGAATAGTAAAAGGTTGACCGCACATCTTAGAATTATGATAATATTGTTGGATTTCTTTATCTCTTGTTAGCCACTCTTCATCCATTCCGGTAATAATACCATCTTTACGCATTTTTCTAGGATTAGCATCTATCGCCATATTTTGGATTAATTTGGAAACATATTTAGGGCCTTTGAATATTCTAATAAATTTAATAAGTAAAGACCCCATACTTACAACTATTAGAGGAGTAAAAGCAGTGCCTGAAATAATTGCTTTTTTATAAGAATCTGGAAAATCAATAATTAATTTTCTTGCTAAAAAACTTCCCATAGAATGTCCAAATACAATCATATCTTTATCTGGATACTTTTCTTCAATATATTCCTTAACTAAAAGAACGGATTCATATGCTAAAATATCTCCGTCTTTATCAGAAAAATGAACATAATCCAATATTTTTGTGGATAAACCGTGTCCTAATAAATCAGAACCAATAGCCATATAACCGTGTTTATTTAAAAATTCACAGAATAATCCATATCTAGCAAAATGCTCTGAAGCACCGTGAATTATATGGACTATACCTTTAATTTCACCTTTAGGCTTATAGATGTATGCATGAATTGAATTATCTTGATAATCTTTTAAAACTATTTTTTCCATATTTTCCTCCAATATATTTATATAATGATTATATCATTTTTAGTTTCAATTTAAAACAATATTTGATATAATGGAAAAAGGTGGTGCGTATGAAAAAAAATATTTTAGCTATTGACCAAGGAACAACTTCCTCTCGAGTAATTATTTTTAATCATGATGGTTTAGTTGTTTCTTTTATTAATAAAGAATTTAAACAGTACTTTCCCAAACCGGGATATGTTGAACATGATGCAGAAGAAATCTGGGAATCAGTAGAATATTGTATAGATAAAGCTTTAGAAAAAGCTAATCTTTCTTTAAAAGATATTGATTCAATAGGAATAACTAATCAAAGAGAAACTACAGTTCTTTGGGATGCTAGAACAGGAAAACCGATATACCATGCCTTGGTATGGCAATCAAGTCAAAGTAGTGAAATCTGTGCTGATTTGATTAATAAAGGTTATTCTGATATATTTAAGAAAAAAACTGGTTTAAGAATAAACACTTATTTCTCTGGGACAAAAATAAAATGGATATTAGATAATTCTAGTGAAGCTAGAAAAATAGCTAAAGAAGGTAATCTTAGATTTGGGACTATTGATAGTTGGTTGATTTGGAAATTAACAAATGGATCTGCACATGTTACTGATTATTCCAATGCATCGAGAACTTTAATTTATAACATATTTGAATTAAAATGGGATGATGAATTACTTGATATCTTAGATATACCAAGAAGTATTTTACCAAAGGTAGTTCCTTCATCAGGAATAAATGCATATACTTGTGAATCTACATTTGGTGAAAGAATACCTATTTCGGGAATTGCTGGTGATCAACAAGCTGCTTTATTTGGACAAACTTGTTTTGAACCTGGTGATGTAAAAAATACTTATGGAACCGGTTGTTTTATATTGATGAATACTGGATTGGAACCTAAAACTTCAAACACTGGGCTTTTAACCACTATTGCTTGGGGCATTGATAATAAAGTATACTATGCATTAGAAGGCTCTATTTTCGTAGCTGGATCTGCGATTCAGTGGTTAAGAGATGGGCTTAAGATTATTAAAGATGCATCGGAAACTGAAGCTTTAGCATATTCAGCTGAAGAGAATCTAGGAGTATATTTTGTGCCTGCTTTTGTAGGGCTTGGAACTCCTCATTGGAAAGAAGATGTTAGAGGAAGTTTTTTTGGCCTAACTAGAGGAAGCGATAGAAGACATATTGTAAGAAGTGCACTTGAGGCAATTGCATATCAAACTAAAGATGTATTAAACGTAATGCAAGAGGAATCAGAAATTACATTAAAACAACTTAAAGTAGATGGTGGAGCTAGTCGAAATAATTTCTTAATGCAATTTCAAAGTGATATTTTAAATACCAATATAACGCGTCCAAAGATAAGTGAAACAACAGCTTTGGGGGCTGCTTATCTTGCGGGTATCGCTACTGGATATTGGAAAAAGAGCGAAATTAAAGAAAAATGGATTGTAGACGCAACTTATAGACCAAATATGAAAGAAAAACTAAGAATAAAATTATATTCTAATTGGAAAAAAGCTATATTAGCTTCTATTCAATTTTCAGAATAGTTAGGAGATAATATGGAAGATAAACTAACCAAATTTAATTTGCTGAAAAAACAATCGGAATCAAGGGTAATAATAGGGGCTATAGTGATTATTGTAGGTATTTTATTAGCTTTGGCTGGCTCAAACTTGGAAAATATTTTAGTTATAGTTGGCATCATCATAGGCATGGTAGGGTTTATATTTATAGCTATTGGATCAGCTAATTTTCACAAGATTAAGAAAACTTTTAAAGAAGATGTTTTAGCTAAAATGTTTCAAGAGATAATACCAGGAATTAATTATAAACCAACTGAAGGTTTATCTCCACAAGTGGTTTATAGTACTGATTTTTTGAAGCGAGCTGATCGTTTTCATTCAGAAGATTTTCTTAGTGGAGAATTAGATGGAGTTGAATTTATTTCTTCTGATGTTAAATTAGAGGAAAGACATGTAGAACACACTAAAAATGGAACGAGAGTTTATTATGTAACTTATTTTATGGGTAGAGTATTTAGATTCAGTTTTAACAAAGATTTTGTTGGATCTCTTTACGTTTTAGAAGGTGGTTCTCCTAATAGTCGCGGATTAAAGAGAGTTAAATTAGAATCAATTGATTTCAATAAAAAATTTAAAACATACTCATCAGAAGAAATTACAGCTTTTTATATTTTAACACCAGATATTATGGAAGCTATCCACAAAATAGAGAGAAGAAATCCAGGACGAATAGGTTTTAGATTTCATGGAGAACATCTATTTGTGGCTATAAACAATAATAGAGACACTTTTGAATTAAAGATGTTTAAAAAGATAGATGATTCAATGATTAGAGAATTTAAAGAAGATTTATATGTAATCAAAGACTTCATAGTAACTTTAAAATTAAACAATAATTTATTTAAAAAATAGGAGGATACAAAGATGTTAACATTAATGAACTCAGGCGGGGTAGTAGGAATCATTATATTAGTACTTGTTTTAGTTATTATTTTTTGGTACATAGGTATTATGAACCAATTGCGTCAATTAGAACTAAAAGTTCAAGAAGCAGAATCAGGAATTGACGTTGCTTTGACAAAACGTTTTGACATGTTAAGTAAAATGTTACAAACAACTAAAGGATATGCAAAACATGAAGCGGAAACACTTGAAAAGATTGTAAAATGGCGTTCAGGTATTCCTAAAGACGCAACTTTAAAAGACAAAGAAAAGTTTTTTAATGAATTAAATCAAGTTGCACAAGGTATTAATGTGGTTGTTGAAAAATATCCTGATTTAAAAGCTAATACCGTATTTATGGAATTACAAAAAGCAGTGGCTAATACCGAAGAACACTTACAAGCCGCAAGAAGATTGTATAATGCAAATGTCACAAGAATTAATACTGTTATTGTTACTTTCCCAAAAAGTATTGTAGCTAATAAAATCAAAATGGAACGCAAACCTTACTTTGAAGCTGAAGAAGCTAAGCGCGAAGATGTAAAATTTGATTTTTAAAATGTGTAATTTTTAAACTGATTTTACCAAAAATATAAACAAGCATGTCTTATTTGCTTGTTTTTATTTTTGTTTATAAAATTAATAAAAAAAATGTATTAATAAAAAAAATGATTTAAAAAACTCTCTTTAGGAATAAAAAACCTATTTTGATATAATCCATTTAAAAAGGGGGTAAATATGAATCAAGCTATATTGGTAGGTAGATTAGTTAGTGATCCAGAATTAACAGTTTTAGATAATGGATTGAAGGTAACTACAATAACTATCGCAGTAAAAAGAACTTATAAAAGTGGAGAAACAAATGAATATGAAACTGACTTTTTTAAATGCACACTTTGGAGTGGGATTGCGGAAGCTACAGTAAGTTACTGTAAAAAGGGTTATACTGTAGGAGTTAAGGCTAGACTTAAACAAAAATATTTCATTCAAGATGAAAAGAAGGTTTTCTCATATCCTGAAATTGTAGTAGAACAAATTACTTTTATTAATAAAAACAAATAAGATGAAAAAACTATGGAATTAACCATAGTTTTTTTAATGTTTATATCCGACATACACAAAATTATGTTATAATATTAAA
>CAZSZZ010000033.1:0-11837 GCA_964611005.1 uncultured Candidatus Izemoplasmatales bacterium
GTGGTAAGAAGTAATAATCTTTTTCTTCATCATACATTATTAATAGCTTATTATCAGATAAAATTATCGCGCAAGCATTGATTATTTCATTTTTACTTATATCTTCAGGTAAAAGATTATCTTGATAAATTTCAATTGTAGGTATTCCTAGCATTCTATATAAAGGATTGCGAATTAAATCAACTATTTTTCCTAAAAATAGTACATAATAAACGGTTGTTATACCTAAATAAAAATTTTCTCTTTCGGAGTGATAAATAAGCCCTAAAACAATAGCTAAAGACATCGCAAAAAATTCACCAAGGAATTTCCCTTGTCCAAACGTTAAATGCAATTTAGTAGCTAGAGAATGACAAAATCTATCAATTGCAGGTAAGGGAAAATCTATGTACAATAAAATATTCAACCCAATACCCACAAGAATTGAAGCTATAATCATATATGTAATATTCCATATTATATTAAATGAAGACATATCAGGAATAAATAATACTTCAAAGTCAATTACTGCTCCAATAAACCAAGATATAATTATTGGAAAAAAGAACATTATCGATGGCTTTTTCCACATAATTAAATGTGCGAACCCCATTAAAAACAAAGAAATCAGCGGATTCACCCACATAAAGTAAAGATTAGTATTTTCATATATATTAACACTAACAGCATCCCAAGCAGACATACCCATTGATGTATTTAACAATAATGTAACACTTGTACCAAGTAATACAAACGCCAAAATTGAAAACAGTCCCCTTTTCCAACTCATTGATTCAACTAATTCAATTGCTTCATCAAATATATGATGGAATAATTGTATAAAACGACTATTCTTTTGTTTTTTATCTACCATATATATCTCCAAACATGCAGTAAAAAGCTATCCGTTTGGATAGCTATACTAATTTACTAAAGCAATTTTTAATACATCATCAATCTTAGTTGCGTAATGTATAACTAGTTTATCTCTTACTTCTTTTGGAATGTCTTCAACATCCTTTTCATTATCCTTAGGGATTATAATTTCTTTTAATCCCCTCCTTACAGCCGCAATAGATTTCTCCTTTAATCCACCAATAGGTAATACTCTTCCATTTAAAGTTATTTCTCCGGTCATACCTATATAGCGATTAACTTTGCGTTTAGCCATAGAAGATACTAGGGCAGTTGCTATTGTTACTCCAGCGGAAGGTCCATCTTTAGGAATGGCTCCTTCAGGTACATGAATATGAAAATCATTATTATCAATAATTTCTTGTTTAATTCCTAAACGCTTTGCGTTTGTTTTTACAAAAGATAGAGCTGCCATAGCAGATTCTTTCATAACATCGCCAAGGTTCCCAGTTAAAATTAAATTATTTTTACCTAAATAATAAGTAGCTTCTACTTCAAGTGTATCTCCTCCGGCTTGAGTATAAGCAAGCCCAGTCACAACCCCTATCATATCTTTATTAGATACTTGATTGTTTTTAAATAAACGTTTACCTAAATATTTATTTAAGTTATCTTTAGTTACCTTAACCTTATCTACTTTATTTATTAATATTTCTTTGATTGCTTTACGAACTATTGAACCTAATAAGCGTTCTATCTGTCTTACTCCAGCTTCACGAGTATAGTCGAGAATAATAGATCTAATCGCAGCGTCTGTAATTTCAAATTTACTTTCTTCTAAACCGTGATTTAATACTTGTTTTTTCACAAGAAACTTTTTAGCTATATAGAATTTTTCGATTTCAGTATAAGAACTAAGTTCAATTACTTCCATTCTATCTCTTAATGGAGCTGGAATGTTTTGTAAGTAATTTGCGGTTGTGATAAATAAAACTTTTGATAAATCATAATCTTCTTCGACATAGTGATCAGAGAAGAATTGATTTTGTTCAGGGTCTAAAACCTCTAGTAAAGCACTAGATGGATCGTTTCTTTCATTCATAACTAGTTTATCAATCTCATCTATTAAAAATACAGGATTGGTTACTTTTGCCTTAATCATACCGTTTATAATTCTTCCAGGTAAAGCGCCAACATAGGTGCGTCTATGTCCTCTTATTTCCGCTTCATCATGAACTCCACCTAAAGATGTTTTAACAAATTCACGTTTTAAAGCATGAGCTATGGATTTCGCTAGAGATGTTTTTCCTACTCCAGGAGGTCCTGAAAGACATAGAATAGTCTGCGGATTTTTACCAGTTAACATTTTAACTGATAAATATTCAATAATTCTTTCTTTAACCTTTTCTAAACCATAGTGAGAAGACTCTAATTTTTCAATAGCTACATTAATATCTGATTCATCTTCTGTTTGTTTTGCCCAAGGAATAGAAATTAAAGTTTCTAGATAAGTTCTCACAACTGAAGACTCGCTTGAAGCTGGCTGAAGATATTCATAGCGTTTTAATTCTTTTAATGCCTTTTCTTTTACAGCTGGAGGCATATCCGATTTTTCAATTTGTTCTAAGAGTTTTTTAGCATCCTCTTGTTTAGAATCTCCTAACTCTTCTTGAATAGCCCTCATTTTTTCCCGTAAATAATATTCTTTTTGATTTTGATCTGTAGATTTACGTACAGTTTCATTAATCTTGCTTTCAATTGATTGAAGTTGTTTTTGTTTTTCTATATCCTCTAATAAATACTGTAAACGCTTATTTATTGAATTTGTTAGAAGATATTTAATTCTATCATTTTCTGGAATTCTAATTTCCGCAGCTACTAAATCACATAATTTATCTGATGTAATTCCACCTTTAAGTGAACCAAGAACTGTTTTAGAATCACGAAATAAAAAATTAGCGTTTTCTAATACCTCTTTTGAAACCATCTTTAAAAGAACCTGTTCTTCATCTAAATTTTCAGGCTCTAAAATTATTGATGTAAAATCTATTAAATAAAATGGTTCCTGGGCTACTAAATCATTTAATTTAACTCTAATCAACGGTTCAAATTTGATTTTATAGTTACCATTCGGTAATTTTATTTTTACTGATATTTTCGCTAATACCCCAACCTCATAAAAATCTAAAAATTCAGGGTTTAAAACTTCAGGGTTTTTTTGGAATACTAATACAACATATCCATCTCTATTGCTTTCAGATTCAAAAACAGCGTTTTTTGAAAAATCTCTACCTACTTCAACTCTAACATCTGTCCCTGGCAAAAAGATTACTCCTCTAATAGGGATTACAGGTAAACAATCTGAAAATACTTTTTTTAAGTTATACATAAATTCACCTCGTTATATCAATATATCTCTCTTTTATTTTATCATAATTAAATAAAAAAACCTAATATTTTGATGAAAGTTCATCTGAAAATACATTAGGTTTTTCATTCCTGATTTTTTTGTGAACAATTTAGAAAACTATTGAATTACTTTTGCTTTTTCAATAATTAAATCTAATGCTTTTTTATAAGCAATTTCCGCTGAGATTGAAGAAACAGGAATAGCTTGTTTTACTTGCTCAAGTGTTACGTTTTGAGCTTTGTATTCTTCTAAAATTTCATTATATTTTTCTTCAATTTCAACTTCTGTTGCCTCTATTTTTTCTTCTTTAGCTATCGCTTCAATTATTAATTGTTCTTCTAATGTTTTCTTAGCTTGAATTTTCAACTCTTCTTTAAACTGTTCTTCTGTTTTCCCCATGTATTGTAAATATGTATTATAATCTAATCCATATTGTTTAACTTGAGTTTTAGTTGCATCTAATGAGCGATTTGTCTCTTCTAAAATCATCTCTTCTGGTAATTCGAATTCAGCGTTTTCAATAACCTTTTTAATTACTGTTTTACGAATATAATCTTTATTTTGAGCTTTTTTAGATTTGATTAATTCTTCTTTAACATTATTTTTAAAATCTTCAATTGTTTTAATTGAATCGTCATTTAATTCAGTAATAAAATCTTCATTTAATTCTGGAATTACTCTCACTTTTATTTCATGTAATTTACATGCAAATACTGCTTCTTTACCAGCTAATGATTTTTCTTGATAATCTTCAGGGAAAGTAACCACAACATCTTTTTCTTCTTCAGATTTCATTCCCAACATTTGTTCTTCAAACCCAGGAATGAATTGCCCTGAGCCAATAACTAATTCATGATTTTCTGCACTTCCACCAGGGAATTTTTCTCCATCGACAGACCCAGAAAAATCAAAGACTGCAGTATCTCCGTTTTCTAAAACTCCATTTTCTTTTAAAACCATTTCAGCATGTTGTTCTAGTTTTTTATTGATTTCTTGTTCTAATTCAAAATCACTAACTTCAACTGGCAATACATTAACTTCAATACCTAAATAATCGCCTAATTTTATGACAGGTTTAACCGCAACTGTAACGCGGTATGAAAAATCTTCTCCACGTTTAATTTTTGCGGGATCTAAATCTATACTTGGTTGAGCTACTACTTCGATATTATTATCAACGATTGCAGTATAATATGTTTCTTGTAAAACATGTTGAATCGCCTCATCATATAGTGATTCTATTCCATATTTAGCTTCATATACATTTCTTGGAGCTTTTCCTTTGCGAAATCCTTTTATTTCTACATCCTTGTTAATTTTTTCAAAAGCGTGATCTAATCCTTTTTCAAATTGTTCTTTTGTAACTGTAACTTCAAAATTAACTTTTGAACCAGCTAGTTTATCTATTATCATAATTTATCCTCCATTTACTCACTTTAGTGATTATAACAAATTAAAGTAATAAAATCAATCTTTTTATACTCTAAAATATATTCGCAAAAATGTCTTTAAATCTTTTGGGGATTTTTTTTGCAGATTCACCTATTACCCGAGGAAAAAGCACCATAGCTTCCGCGAAAGCCATTTTTTTAATCTCTCTTTTATTTATTCCTTTTAAATTCATAAATAGATAATTTCTACAAATTATTCCTACTCTAAGTGACAACAATGCATTTCCTGCACCTTGAGCTAAAGATCCAGTCACAGTCTTAATAACCGGAATCTCATACAGTGCATTTATACTGGATTTAGGCAAAAGTTCAGAAAAATTCATATCTTCTAAGTTTTCCGCAATCAAAGCTGAACTTAAAACATTAAATGATAGTCTTCCAAGTGCAGCGTAACTAGGGCGAAATCCACATTTTATTACAAGATTTTTAATTAATCTTAAATTAATTGTTAAAACAGCTAAAGCATCTAATTTCCCGTTTTGTGAAATAGCTGTAGTAATATATATAGATTCCGCATGAGTTACTATCATTTTATTTAATTCTTTCTTTATACTTTTATCAAAAATCTCTGATAAAGCTAATTTTAATTCTACTGGATCTTGTATATGTTCTTTAATACTTTTTCTTTCATTATCATTTAAATATTCTTCATTTTGCAAGTTTTTAGCTACATTTTTATACATATGATAGTTTTTCTTAGCATTTTCTGATTCATTGAATAAACTATCTATAGAAAATGTTGGAGAAAATAACACCAAAATAATAGGTCTTATTATTAATATTATAAAAAGAATAGTTGAAATAACATAGAAAGAATATTCTAAATAAATACTTACGGTTCTTAATCTCTCTCCGAGTTGAAGAACAGAACTAACAATCATTAAAACAATAAAAAATAATGCAGATAATCCTATAACTATCCAAAATGTTTTCCCAAATTTACGCATTATTTGCCTCCTTAATTATAATTTTAACTTTTTCAATATCTTTATATATTTGTTTAGACAATTCATACTCTGAATTAAATTTAATTTCAGGACGAATAAATTCTATAAACTCTAACTTCATCTCTTTATTATATAAATCTTCATCAATACCAAATATATGTGTTTCTACACTTGTATCTAGATCAATATAAGTAGGTTTATTTCCTACATTAGTAATACCATAATAAATCTTGTCTTGATAATTAATTCTAGTAAAATAAACACCTGATTTAGGCAAATAATACGGCAAATAATCAATGTTCGCAGTCGGATATCCTAATTTTTTTCCTATTCCTCTACCTAAAATAATCTTACCTTTAATACTAAAAGGCCTCCCCAACAAATAATTAGCTAAACTTAAACTTCCTTCTTCTAAAGCCATAACTATTCTTGTGGAACCGACCTTTACATTCTTATATTTCATCTCTGGAATAACTAACGTCTCAAAGTTTTTATTTTGTTTCAATAAATCACTATTTCCTAAACCGAGATGTCCAAAAGAAAAGTCAAATCCAACAACTATAGTATTAGATTTTACTAAAAACCTTTCAATAAATTCATTAGCTTTCATATGAATAAGCTTTTTTGTAACTTTCATAACATACAAATAATCAACACCTAGTTTTTCACAAATATTTTTCTTATCTTCAATTGTAGTTAAACAGCGATGTTTATTATCTTTCATAAAAGCTCTTATACTCCTAGAAAAAGTAAATACAGCCAAGGATAACCCTTTATCTCTAGCTATTTTATTAGCTTCTTTTATTAAACTTATATGAGCTATATGCATTCCATCAAAATAACCCAAACAAACAACCATATTTCTTTCTGTAATAAAATCATTTTCTTCTAAATACTTAATTTCTAACACCATTTCACCGACATCCGCATTTGATTTTTTTGTTCATCATAATAATAAATAGCTAATGGTTCACCAGACTGACTATATAGAATTACATCTTTTTTTTCGGGAATTAAATCAGGGTCTATAAAACGACCATGTCTTACATAATGTTCAAATTCTGGAGAAATAACATGTTTATTTAAATTCATATATTTAAATGGATCCTTCAATTCATATTTTCCCTGTTTAAAGCTTTCTAAATCTGTAGCTTCCTCAATTGAAAATTGATTGATTCTCGTTCTTTCAAGTTCAACCAAAGTTCCAAATACCCCTAAGCGTTCTCCTAAATCCCTCGCAATACTTCTAATATAAGTTCCCTTAGATACCTTAAACCTTACTTGAAAAGTAAATCCAGGTTCACCCTTTAAATATTTAAACTTATCTATAGAATAGATTTCAATTGTTCTTGGATTAATTGGAGGGATGGTTAAATCTCTCCTTGCTAATTCATATAGCTTTTTTCCATTTATCTTAATAGCTGAATATTTAGGAGGAATTTGTTCTTGTTTTCCTTTAAAGGTTTCTAATTCCTTTAAAACATCTTCTTCTTTTAAATTTTCTATTTTTGTTTCATTAACAACTTTACCAGTAATATCATCAGTATCAGTTTGGATTCCTAAACGAATAGTTGCGAGATACGTTTTTGAATGATTTTCAAAATACTTCACAAGTTTAGTAGCTTTATTTACACATAAAACAAGAACGCCAGTAGCGTTTGGGTCTAAAGTTCCTATATGCCCTATCCTTCTTGTCATAAGTACCTTTCTTGCAATATCCACTATATCATGTGAAGTATAAGATTTTGGTTTATTGATAATCAATACCCCATCCATAAAAACCATCCTTTCATTTAATAAAATCTATAATATCTTCACGATACATAGATCCTTTAATTCGTTTAATCTCTTTGTTTGAATCTAATAATATAACAGTCGGAACTCCATCTACTAAATATTTACCAACTAAATCTTTTTGTTCAAAAACATCTATTTTCTCATACTCTAAGGGAAATAAGCCTTCTTTTATTAATCGTTCTACACGTTTATTAATAGCGTGACATTTTCCACATCTCCTAGAGTAAAATAAAATTAATTTACGTTTCATTTTCCACCTACTTAAAGTATATCACTGTTACGCCTTTACCGCCTTCATTTTGACCACCTGAGCGCATTTTTTTTATTTGTGAATTATTTTTAACGAATTCTTCAACTGCTTTTTTTAGAGCCCCTGTTCCATATCCATGAATAATATAGGCAAATTCTAAATTGTTAATCAAACATGTGTCAACAAATTTATCTAATTCATCTATAGCTTCAAGGTATCGTTTTCCTCGTAAATCTAATTCCATCTTAGCTTGAGAAGTTTTTAAAATAGTTCCCTTTATTGGTCTAATTATTTTTTTTGGTGTATCTAAATATTCTAATTCAGATTCCAATAAAGTTACCGTTAAACTCCCCATTAACACTTCATATTTACCATTAGGTAGTATTTTATTAACTATACCATTTCTTTGATAAGGTATTAATAATACTTTATCTCCCTCACTAATCTTAGTTTGAACTGTTTTTTGATAAGAATTACTCGTTTTATTAATAGATTTTGTTTCATGTTTTAATCTTGCTAGTTCATGTTCTTTAAAAGAAGCTGTTTGTTTTAATTTATCTAAATCTCTAATTATTTTCTTAGCCTTAGATTCTAATTCCTCTAATTCTACTTTCTTTTTATCTTCGAGTTTTAAAAGCAATTTATTTTGTTTAGCTTTTTCTTTTAAAAATAGTTCATCTAATTTTTCTTGTTTTAATTTTAATACATCAATCTCTTCTTTATGTTTATTAACACTGTTTTCCAATTCAATACTCTGTTTTTCTAATTTTTTCATTAAATGTGAAATATCAGTATCAAAAGAAAGAGAAACCTTTTTAGCAGCCTCTATTACTGATTTATTTAAGCCAAGTCTTTTAGCTATTTCTAAAGCATTAGAAGTACCTGGAACTCCTATTTTCAATCTATAAGTTGGTTTTAAAGTATTAATATCAAACTCTACCGATGCGTTTATAGTATCATCTAGATCAAATGCATAAGTTTTTAGTTCTGGATAGTGAGTAGTAACCATAGAATATAAATTAAATTTACGCAAATAATTAATAATACTGATGGCTAAAGAAGCGCCTTCTTTAGGATCTGTCCCAGATCCTATTTCATCTAACAAAACTAATGATTTAGATTTTACATTATTTATTATATAAGTTATCTTTGATATATGTGATGAAAATGTCGATAAGGATTGTTCAATTGATTGTTCATCTCCAATATCTGCGAATATACCTGAAAATACTATCGTTTTAGAACCCTCATCTACAGGAATCAAAATTCCTGATTGAACCATTATTGAAAGCAATCCTAATGTCTTTAAAGCAACTGTTTTTCCTCCAGTATTAGGCCCCGTAATGATAATATGATGATAATCGTGAAAGTTAATATTATTCCCAACAACTTCTGCTTGTGGTATTAAAGGATGTCTTGCATTTAATAGATTAATTTTGTTTTCTGTAATTTCAGGCTTTGAAGAATTAAATTTAATAGCGTGTTTTGCTTTAGCAAACACAATATCTAAATAAGTTAATACTTCAAGATTACTTCTTAAAGTTGAAACATTTTCTCCAACTACTTCAGTCAATTCTTTTAATATGCGCTCAACTTCTTTTTTCTCTTCTAATAGCTCATTTTGTAATTCATTGTTTAAAACAAAACAACTAATAGGTTCCATAAATACAGTTTCACCACTATTAGATAAATCATGCACTACACCTTTAAAGCTGTTTTTGTATTCAGCTTTAACCGGTAATACTAAGCGATTGTTTCTAATAGTGATAAGAGAATCAGTCAATTTATTAGCTTCTTGGTGTAGTAAAGAATTAATCTTAGTTTCTATTCTTTCTTCTAATATTTTAATCTTTTTTCTTAATTTAGAAAGTTTTACAGATGCATTATCATTAATTTTTCCTGTTTTATCAATAACTATCTCTATTTCTTCTTTTAATTTAGGCAAGCTAACCAAACGATTATAAAATTCATTTAATGCATTACTATTAATTTCTAATTGATGAACTTTCTTAATATAAGCTTGGTTTCTTAAAATAGCTTCTTGATGACTTACAATACGTAAGAATTCTTCAATATTGAGTATTGACCCTATTTCAGCTTTTTTTAAAGACTCTAAAATATTTAATACTCCAGAAAGAGGTGTTTCATTCAGCCTTTGAATACAAATCATTGCTTGATTAGTTTCTTCTAATAATTTTTCAATTGTTTTTTGATTAACTAAAGGTTTCAATAACAAAACATCCGTCCTAGCTAAGTCGGTAATAGTATAATCTCTAATTTGCATTAAAATTTTCTCGAATTCTAACTTTCTTGTTTCAGCCAGCATTTTCTCACCTTCTGTCACTTCTATTTTAACATAAAATATGGTAAAATAGTATTAGGAGTTGAGACAATGAACTATGATTTTGTAATTGATGAACATAATCTGGAAAAACTTGTTAATTACTATCACCCATTTTTAGAAGAAAAAAATGATGCAAGAATTATGTATTCTTTTAAATCCCCAGATTTTAAAATCACTATATACAACACAAAAAAAGTTCTGTTCCAAGGAAAACGAGCATTCGAAGAATACTCACTATGGGCAGAGCATTTTGGTTATGAAGTTAAAAAACCAGTTGATAAATCAATATATATAAATGAATACTTTGCAGAAGCTGTAATTGGCTCTGATGAAGTAGGCACTGGAGACTTCTTTGGACCTGTAGTTGTTTGTGCAGCTTTAGTATCTCCAAAGGATTATGAATTTCTTGATAAATTAAATGTTCGTGATAGTAAGAGTTTAAATGATAAACAAATTATCTACATGGGTTCAAAATTAATTCAATCTATACCGTATCATATATTAGTATTAAGTCCTACAAAATTTAACGATTTGACTGCTAAAGGTTACAACATGAATAAAATAAAAGCTTATTTACACAATCACGCTATTAAAAAAATGGTTTCTAAGCATAAATATTTTGATAGAGTAATAATTGATCAATTTTGTAGTAAAGACCTATACTTTGATTATTTAAAAGATGAAGAAGTATATAAAAATATAACTTTCCATACAAAGGCTGAAAGCATTCATAAATCTGTGGCTGTAGCTTCAATTATAGCTAGATATAAATTTATTTTGGAGATACAAAGAATTTCAAAGAGCATTGGAGTTACCCTTCCAAAGGGAAGTGGTCCTTCAACTGATGCTATTGGAAGGATAATTTATCTCCAACATGGTAAAGATTATTTTTATAAAATTGCAAAAATCAATTTTAAAAACATGAATAAAATTATAAAAAAATAATTATAAATTGATATACAGAAAGGCTTTGAAATCAAAGCCTTTTTGTATGTTAAATAATTATAATAATAAACCTAATAACAGTGCGGTGATTCCAAATACTAAGACCAAAATTTGTACTCCTAATTCCCCTTTAAACATTTTTTTCATAATTTCAAATTTCTTCATTTTCCAAATAAAAGGTGGTTTTAAAAGTCCAATATAGATGCATAATATACCATAAATAATTAATGCAATTTCCCACCAATTCATATTTTCTCCTCCTATATATTAGTTTTTTTAACATATAATTTAAATAATAACCATAAGAAAAATATATTAAAAATAACACCTAAAACGAAATATACACCAAAACTGAAATTAACCTCAATCATTGGCAACAACTCCATTTGTATTATTCTCGCAGGCCAAAACTCAGGTGAAAACAATAAAAATATTTCTTTCCAATCAAAAACAAAAAATACTAAAATTGGCAAAATTAATATTACGCCAGTCAGTTTCATAATTACAAATCCTTCTACTTTGTTTCTCGCTAAAGAACATACTATCAAAGTTACTAACGGACCAGATAAAGCGCTTAATAAAGATATTAACATTACTTTTATAAAGCTTATATTTGGTAAAAAATTAGTAATATATATAATAATGATTGTAGCAAAAACACCAAATATATAACTTATAATAAGTTTTAATATAATATAAAATCTTACAGAAATAGGAGTTATTTTTAAACTCATTAAAACAAAATCATCTTTATCATCAAGCAAAGTAAAAGCTGTGATAGCTCCAAAAATATATCCTATCATTAAAATCATTATCGTAATTATAATTTTTGGCACGGGACTCCCTGGAGGTACAGAAT
>CAZSZZ010000034.1:0-11401 GCA_964611005.1 uncultured Candidatus Izemoplasmatales bacterium
TCTTTATCTAAATCATCATTTTTATCTGATGAATTAGCTTTTTCTTTTTCTAGTTTTTGAATTTTCTCTTTGACTTCTTCATTTTCTTTTTTGAATTTCTCTTCTATTTCTTTATATTGAGGTAATTCTGTTAAATTTTTTCTTGCCTTTAATCCTTCTTTATCAACTAGAGATTCAAAATGTGAATCTCTTTTTGCTTTACGAACTATTTCTTTAGCTTCTTTAATTAATTCATTATATTTTTTATTTATAGAGTTAATTTTAGAATCTAATTCTTCCTTTGATAATTTATCATTTTCGAATTGTTCGTTTAATTTAGCTATTTCATCTTTTTGGTTTTCTTTATATTCATGTTTTTTCTTTTTATATTCTTTTTTCGCTTTTTTTACATCAGCTATAATTCTTGTGCCTTGGAAATATACTTCGCCACCTGTAGCTTTATATAGTTTAATAATAGTTCTAGCAGTTGTTGTTTTTCCACATCCTGATTCACCAACCAGTGAAAAAACTTCACCTTTATAAATAGTAAATGATATATCATCTACAGCTTTAACAATTAATTTATTTTTTCCAGAACCTGATTTAAAATACTCTTTTAAACCTTCTACTCTTAAGATTTCTTCTTTTTTATTCATAATTATTTCTTCCCGCCTTTATTCGAAACTTTTTTTAATTTCGCCTTAGGTTTTGATTTTGCCTTTAAAATTTCATCATTTTCCCTGCGATATCGGTCAATCCTGTCTTGAATAATTTGTGGCATTTTAATTTTAGGAGCATTAGGATGCAGCAACCAAGTAGCTGCATAATGAGTATCAGTTATTTTAAAGTAAGGAGGTTCTTCTTTAAAATCTATTTTCAAAGCGAACTGATTTCTTTCAGCGAAAGCATCTCCTTTTGGAGGATGTAACATATCAGGTGGTGTACCAGGAATAGATGATAATTTTCCTTTAGTATCTAAGTCTGGAACACTTGATAATAGTGCCCATGTATAAGGATGTTTTGGTTCATAGAATATTTCATTTAAAGTACCATATTCAACGAATTTACCAGCATACATAACAACAACTCTATCAGCAACATTCGCAACTACTCCAAGATCATGAGTAATAAAGATTACTGATAATCCACGCTCTTTTTTAATCTTTTTAATTAAATTTAAAATTTGTTCTTGAATTGTTACATCAAGAGCAGTAGTGGGCTCATCACAGATTAATAATTCTGGATTTGCAGTTAGAGCAATTGCAATAACAATACGTTGTCTCATACCACCAGAAAATTGGAATGGATATTGATTAAATCTCTTCTCAGGTTCAGGTATTCCAACTTCATTCATAATTCTAATTGCTTCTTCATATGCTTCTTTTTTTGTAACTTTAAATTTACGTGTAAATTCTTCAGAATTATTTTTGATTTTCTTTCTCAATTCAGATATATTCTCTTTAATTGATTTAAATTCAGATGTATTTCTTTTAACACCCTTTAACATTGTTTTAGCATCTTTTAATTCTTTGTTCAATTTTTTTAAAGAGAAAGATCTTTCTTCTTTTACTTTAGCAATTTCTTCATGAATTTGAACTTTTGCTTTTGCTTTCTTATTCTTATATATAGCTTTAAGTTCTGGTAATCTAACTTTTAATTCAGATATATGATTCTTATGTTCGATTTTTAAAGTTTTTATTTTTTCTTTCTTTTCTTTATTGGATATATCTTTATCAGAGTTTAATTCATATATCTTATTTTTTAAATCTGTTGTAGTTAATTTAATTCTGGTTTTCATATTTAGATAATCATAATATTCATTATGAAATAAATCTAAATATCTAGATTTAACACGGTTACCATTAATTAACATTGCTTCAGTAATTTGTTTTCCAATTTTCATAATCGGGTTCAAACTTGATAGTGGATCTTGATAAATCATACCAATTTTACTACCTCTAATTTTATGGAAGTTTTGTTCTGATAATTTTGTTAAGTCTTGGTTTCTGTAAAGAATTTCACCTTTATCAATAATTCCATTACCAGCCAAAATTCCCATAATCGCTCTGTTAGTTACTGATTTTCCAGAACCAGATTCTCCAACAATTGCAAGTGTTTCGTTTTTATACAAATCAAATGAAACATCTCTAACAGCTCTAACTAATCCATTTGGAGTTTTAAATGAAATTGTTAGATTATTAACTTCTAATATTTTTTCAGCATTCTTCATCATTAGTTACCTCTCAATTGTGGATTTAGAGCATCGCGCAATGCATTACCAAACATATTAAATGTAATCATCAATATAGAAATGATAACTGTAGGCCAAATAATTAACCAATAACTACCTGCGAAAATTTGTTGCTGTCCATCATTCAAAATGACTCCAATAGATGTACCTGTTAATTCTAATGGACCAATTATTAATTTTTGTCCATTACCAATACCAAATCCTAAATATGAAAGGTTAACTTCCAAGAACACAATAGAAGGAATACCTAAAATAACACGTGTTACAATAGTTCCTAATGCATTAGGTAAAATATGTTTAAAAATAATTCTGCTATCAGATGCTCCTAAAGTTCTTGCGGCCAAAACATATTCTCTACCTTTATAACGATAGAATTGAGTTCTCGTAATCTTAGCTGCACCTATCCATCCATCGTACACAACAAATATATACAAGGCCATAAATCCTGGGCCTACTATAACGGTGATAATACCAATCATGGTGATTTGAGGGAAACTACCCCAAATATCAGTAAAACGTTCCATTAAGATATCAACTTGCCCACCATAATAAGCACTTGTAGCTCCCCAAACAATACCAAGTATTGTATTAGTCAGAGTAGCTAAAAATCCTAGTAGCAAGGATGTTCTAAGTCCCAGCCATATAATAGCAAATAAATCTTTTCCAAATACATCTGTACCAAATGCAAAATATGGAGTATCTTCAAAGCCTAATGAATAAGCTCCATCAACTAATACAGAATAGTTTGTGTATTCTTTACCAGCAATAACTTTAGAATCAACAGATAATACTGCCATATAAGGATACCCTTCACCAAATGTCCAAGCTTCATCGGGATCATTTGGATCAAGTACGATACTTTCAGCCATTCCTGGATTTTCTTCTAATGTTCTAAGGTATTCTTCAGCTCCAAGAGTTTCAATCTTGTCTGAGAATAAAGCTCCATATTCATCATATTTGAATGAAGCAACAACCATAACTGCATTATTTCTTAAAAATCTACCATTTTCATTATTATTATTTACAGTAAATAATGGTAACATTGCTAAATCATACCCCTCATAAACAACATTATCTTCAGGATTAGGATAATTAATTGTAAATGAGTTTAAAGATACAAATTCTTTACCTTGAGAGCTTTCTTGTGGTAATACATATTTAAAAACCAAGAATCCATAATCACCAGCTGTTAATGTATCTAATGGATTAATTGTGTGAACCCCACTTGTATTAATAGTGTCTAATAATGTTAAATCATCCCATGAAGCAAGCTGTGTTCTATCATTTGTATGAGTTGAATATACCTCTAAAACTCCAGCGGGATCAATAGCAGCTACATCAACTGTAATTGACATATCAGTGAAAAATGCATATGTTTGAGTGGTAATAAATGAATAAGCTATCATTCCTGAATTTATAAATAAATCATTTGTACCACCTACATATAATGGATCACGTTCTGCCCCATAAATTTCGTAATTTTTTAATGTATCCATCTGAATAAATTCAACATCAAATCCTACTGTAGGATATCCAAGACCAGTTTCAGGGTCTATTGTTCTATAATCGATAGGCTGATCTTTATATTTATTCATACCATCAAAAATGCCTAGTTTTTCTAGCAAAGGTACTCTTGGAGGCAATGTTTGTAGTTCTGAATTTTGATCTTTAATAAATCTATCAGGAGTAATAATTGGCACTATAATTGACATTATAATCATGATTGTTAAAACAATAGTAGCTATCACATTATATTTATTCTTAGTGAATCGAATCATTGCATCTTGAAAATATGTTAATCTTTTTGATTGAAGCGGTTTATCAAGTAACCTTTCGTTTTCTTGGACTAAATCAAAATAATCCGCTGGATATCTTTTATCTTCCATATTATTTTCTTGCCCCCATTCTAATCCGTGGATCAACAAGTCCATATGACAAGTCAACTATAAGCCCTGTAAATAATCCAATAACACCATAAAAAGCTCCTGATGACAAAATTACATTATAGTCATATTGTCCGGGTTTCAATGCTTGTAATGTAACAAGCCCTACCCCTGGAACAGAATAAACTTTTTCCATAATAAATGATCCTGAAAGCAAAACTGCAAAAGATCCAATAATTATTGGAACCATTGGTACTAATGAGTTTCTAATAGCATGACGCATAACAGCTTGTGAATGACTTAATCCTTTTGTTTTAGCCAATAACACAAATTCTGATGTTAAAACCTCGGATAACTCAGCACGCAATAATCTTGTTAATCCAGCAATTGAAGGTAATCCTAACGCAAGTACTGGAATAATATATCCTTCTGCTATTTTACTAGAAGATTCAATACCGACCAGCGGGAATAAAGTAGGTAAAACTGCCCATTTATATCCCAATAATAATACAAGTGTTAAAATTAAAATCAAGCTCGGTATAGATAAAAATATCATAATTCCAATCTGCATAATATTATCTATCAGTGAATCTTTTTTAAGCGCAGCTAAAATTCCAAATGCAAAGCCAAATGGTAAATAAAGTATAAGAGCTGCTAAATTAAGTTTTAATGTTAAAGGCATTCGCCTTGAAATTATATGAAAAGCAGGAATATTTACCTGTATTTTTGTCGAAGTTCCCCAATTCCAATCAGTAACAATATTTTTAACCCATTTTTGATACTGTTTGATAATAGGGACTCGATAAAATACCTTTATTACATTACTATCTCTAACTGGATTTACGATAAATACAGTTTTATTTATATTTGGATTTGTATACCTAATTTCATCAACTATAACCATATCTTCAGGGTCATTAATATCATAATACTCTCTCGTGTAATATCCATCTGAAACCTGTTGTTCCAACCATTGATCTTTTTGGTCGTTTTTTGAAGGTGGGTATTCAGGTGCAGTCTTTAACAGAATAAATTGAATTGTTAAAGTTGTAACCAAAATAATAAATACCCAAATAACCCTCTGAATAATATATTTTGTCATAAACTCTCTCCCTTAGTTTTTTTACTTAATTATAACATAATTTGCCAGTAATTTCACTATATAATTTATCAAATCACCAAAGAAAATAGAAGGGTGCCAGAAATAATATAATTTCCATTATCGGCACCCTTCTTATTTAATTATTTATTGAGGTTTTTTAGATTAAAATCTATTAAATCTCTATCTTATAGCCATAACCATCCAATATAGTAATCACCAATGTGAAGTACTACATAACCATCAGACCATCCATTCCAATCTACAGCATAAATTTCTGTATATTCTAATGGACTACCAGCATCAGTAGCAATTTCAGCTATAGTTGAATAGCCTAAACCACCTTCGCCAGTTCCAAGATATGCATTAGCAGCAATTTCAGAATCTGTTAATGGTCCAGTTGAACCAACGTAGTAATCTGCATATCCAGAATGATCCATAATTGCAGCTCCAGGTGTAGTGAACAAGCTAAGTTGTGTGTACATTTCATAGTTGCTACCTTCTTTAGAAATTAAATATAAGTAAGATGTACCACTAGCTGATACAACAACTTGTGCATCTAATTCATCGAAGCCTTCATCATTTATAATGTTTTCTAATGTGTCACCTAATATATATTCTGCAAGAACAGTTCCATCAGATGATCTACCGAATAATTCTCCGCTCATATCTAGATAAGCATCAATTAAATCTCTTTCGTTTGTCCAAGCTTTTTGTTCAACGCCATCTTTAATATAAACTTTAGTAGTTAAAGCTTCTACTATTGCATTGAAACTCCAAGTTTCATAAACCATTTTACCATCTAAGTTATGATAAGCAACAGGAATATTTGCAGTTGAAGTATCAATACCCCAATTCAATGTGAATCCGCCACGGTTGTCATCACAGAATACATCCAAGAAGCTAGGAGCATCAAGTAATGAGCCGCTGATTCCACCAATACCAAGGTCAGTATTAGCAACCATCATGTAATCATAATAGTTGTTAGGGAAAGCAACATCATTAACTACGATATCTATATTTACAAAATTAGTATCATCAACTAAATATTGTTCATATTCAGATTCAAGTTCAGCAACTATAGCTTGAGCACCAGTGTTACCACTTGAAGCATAAGTTAATACCAATTCAATAGTTGTATAGTTATCAGAAGTACCTGCAGTATAATATCCATCTGCAATACCTTTAGTTACAGCAGCAACAAATAAGTCTTTTGCAGCATCTGGATAGAATCCAAATGAATCTCCACTAAAGTCATCAACAATTGCTTGTCCAGCTGGGAATCCTCTTACAGAAAGTCCTGATTCACCATCTAAGAAATATGTAGAAGTAAATAATGTTGCAGCTGGTAAATAAGTTTTAACTAAATCTACAGCAGCGTATTGTCTATTGAATCCATAGAATAAAGCTTGTCTCATTTCTTCATACATTAATATTGGTTCTGGAACGAAGTCTTCACTTAGCCCTACATCAGGATGAGATGCGATATATGCATCTCTGTTTGCTTCGGTACCGAATGAGTTTATCATCAATCTCCAAGTTGTAGCATCTGGAGCAACTTTAACACGAGGGTCATTTGCATAAGCTGCAACTTGTGCAGAAGGAACAGCAGCACTTTCAAGTCTTCCATCTAGGAATTCTTGGAAAATTTGATCTGAACCATCAATATATCTAAATTGATATCCAGTGAAATGATACATATCAGCATCTGGATGTAAATCATTCTTCTTATAAAGTAATAATTGTCCATTAGTCCAAGTATCTAGATAATAGATACCACTTGCAGCAACAGTGTCAGGGCCTAAACCATAACCGGTTTCTCCACCAACAGCAGCATATAATTCTGGACAAATTGGATTTAATACAGCACCAGCAAATCCGTATTTAATTTCGAATAAGCTTTTAGCATTAGTGTATTCTAATTCGATTGTATTTTCTTTATCAGCAGCTAAACGTAGACCAACTTGATCCCAAGTTACTGCTCCATTAACATAAGATTCAACATTTTTGATACCTTGGCTAATAAAATCTCCACCACCAGAAATAGCTCTAAACCAGTTATTATCTAGTGCAGTTTTCCAAGTCCACAAGTAATCACTTGCATCTAATTTTTCAAATCCAGCAGCAAACCCTGAAGTATCAGTATCAGGATGGAATTTCCATTGTAAGTCATCTCTTAATGGAATTTGCCAAGTAGTAGCATAAGTTTTTCCATTTATAACAACTGGGTCTAGAGGAATTGGCTCAGAAGCAGCTAAACTAGGTAAAATTTCATATCCAGTTTTAGATTCATCAAAGTAAAAATCATATAAAGCTCCACTAAATCTTGAAATGAAATCGCTAGTTGAAGAGTCATCAACAACCCATGGATTCAAACTAGTAGGATCAGTGTTATATGAAGCTCTCCAAGTATATTCTCCAGCATTTCCATATGTATCACCATACATTTTAACAGTTGAGTCATCAGCTGAGAATTGTGAGAAGTCAGTACCAAATCCTAAGACGCCATTATAAGTTGGACTATATAATTGTGTTCTTGATGAGTACATAACTCTTGAAGCTCTTGTATATAGAGGAACCCCAGCATATACATGTTCTAATAAGTAGCGTTCTGCAGCAGCAAATAAAATACCTTTGTCCTCAGCAGATAATTTAGATAAATCAACACCACTTAAATAGTTAGCTAATGGATATTCTTGTGAATCCAAGATTTGAACAGTAACAGTTCTTGAAGCTGTAACTTGATGTCCATCGCGATCTTGTACAATGTAAACTACAACATAATCACCAGCAACAGTAGTATCTACTTCACTAGCTCCAACAACAGTAATAGAACTAGTTAAATCACCATCTTGTGGGTCAGAAGCAGAAACGCCATCTAACGGATCGAAGTCGCTATACATGTCAATTGCAACAGCATCTACACCGCTAAATACTGGAAGTATTGCTTCAGTAGTAGTTGGTGCAGCTGTAGTAGTTGTTCCTTGAGTAGTTACAACATTTGTTGTTGTTTCATTACAAGCAGCAAATGCAAAACTAGCAAAAAGTAACAGACCTAAAACGAATAATTTTTTCGTTAACTTCATTTTTTTCTCTCCTTTTTTAAATTTTTTTTTCGTTTCTGTAATAAACTCTCATTAATTTATTAAGATATAATTTTTATTACAGAATATTTTAAATAATTATACTATAAAAATGGCTAAATGTAAAGCCCTTGCATAATATTGCATATTTTTTTATGTATAATTAATTTAAACAAATTATTAATGAGTTTCAAAAATATGTAACAATACTTCCGGATTATAAATATCATCTATATCAATTGGATAGTTTGGATCTATACCAAATTCGTTATTATGATATACATATGGATCGGTTTCTGTACCAGTTCCAGTTCTATATGCATTCATATTATTACTACTCATAGTAAAAGCAGTTCCATCCGGTAATAGTATAGGCGTAATAGAGCATGCTCCTCCACCTGATTTAACACCAACAATAGGTCCTAAATCATTTTCCAAAAAGATAGTTGCCATTTCATTAGCTGCACTAAAGGTCACCGGAGTAATCAACAATCCCCAGTTTAATTGTGTATAAGTAGGCACACCATCGATAACTACATAATATGTTGATTCAGATCCAGTACCTCTATCTATACCACTAACAGCGAATGGTTGATCTGTAATGAACCCGACTATTCTATATAAAGCTCCAACATTTCCACCAGTATTCCATGATAAATCTAAAATAATATTTTCTAAACCTGGTTTCTCTGCCATTATTTGATCCATCATCATTTCCATATAAACAGCGCTATCAGAATTAACTGTATCAAATATATCAACTGTAAATGGCCAATTAGACTCAAAATCAGTTGGTATACGGTCCATAATTCCTAAATAGAATAAATCTAATTCTTCAGAATAACTGATTTGAACCATATAATTAGTTTCTTGATCTCCATCAGTAATTGTTATTTGATAATAGCCATTTTGTTTATCTTCATCTGTAGTAGTTTGATTAACATAAACATAGCCTAAATTTGTTAATTCAGTTGCATAAGTTGTTAAATCAGCAGCTGTTAATCCTTTAACTAATATTTCCATCTTTATATCGTTATCATCAGATTCATTATAGAAGAAATATTTTGTTCCCCCATTAATAGCAGGTAATATTAGACTTGAATCATCAATTTTTAAAATATCAGTTGCTATAGAAGAATCATAGCTACTGCTTTCATCAATATCAGCTGTATAAAAATCGTCTAAGGTTAACATAGCTGTTACCTCATCTAAAAACCAATAATGAGGTCTTTTTCCAGAATTAGCATTCCAACTTCCATCAGTTGATTCTCCCCATTTAGCGCCAATTACATCATCAACAGCAAACAAGCCATCATAATACCATTGTCTAAATCTAGGCCCATAATATTCTAATTTGTTTAATTCAGGTCCAGCCCAAGAAACTTTATTAAAATATGAAGGATAACCATAACTTGTATGGGGTTCATCAATTGTTTTTAACAAGAAATCTCTAAGAGCATATTCAAAATCTTCAGGATCTTTTTGTAATAAATCATCTTTATGTTCATACAAATATGAATAATATGTATCAATGCTCATTATTTCTTTTAACCCGTAAAAATAGTCCATATCAAAAGCTAACATATTAAATGTACTAACTAACATATCAGCTGGAATGTCTTGATTATTCATCGAACTACTCTTAATCGTGCGATACTCAAAACTTCCGCTTGAAGGTAAAGCATAAATTCCATATAATTTGTCACAATTATAATAGACATTATAATAGCTTGAACCCGCAAATAATTGATTTACTAAATAATAAGGTAAAACAATATCTCCATTATATTCAGCTATATCCATATTATAATCGTCTAAATCAAATACGATATCATTTCCGTCAGTGGAATAACTTCCTGGATTATTTATATCATATTCTATATGTCTTCCATAATTAGTTTCAGTTGAGTATACATAAGCCCAATAGAATCCTGGGTCATTTGTTGTAATTGTATTTTCTAAAGCATCTATAGTAACAATTAAATCGTAAGTTTCATCATAATCAGAATCATAATATTGATAACTAAGTTGAAGTGTATCTCCATCTTTTACAATATCAATATCTACAGAAGGATCAATAAATCCATCTAAAATGCCTAAGAAATCTTCTACTTTAACATATGGTACGGTTCCTCCATCTTCAAAATATAATGTCAAACTTGTATTTGAAACATCATATTCAGTAGTAAGATTTTCAAAAGGGATTTCTCTTTCATTTGCAATAACTACAGGGTCTGCATGAGATAGAGGTATATCGAATGTATGACTTACTACTGTATTATTTAATATAAAAGTTCCAGTTATTTGTCCAACAGTAGCTGTTTCACTTTTAGGAGTTGGTAATACTATACCTGAACTAGAAATATATGGTGAATCGCTTTTCCATTTAATATAACTTCTGTTTTCTGATCCTCTAACTGGTAAATTTAATTCATATCTACTAACAATAAGATTATCAGATAATGCATCAATATCAGCTTGTATTAAAGTAATATTTGGATCAATATCCTCTGTCCAACAAGCAGTTAATTCAATATTACCTGTCACCTGTGTGTTAAAATCATAAGGTGTATCGTTTGAATCTAAATACCAATATTCAAATTGATATCCATTTTTTGTAGGGCTTTCAGGCTCAATAACAAGTCCGTTCATTATAACTGTTTGACTATCTACAGCTGTTCCACCATCACTGTTAAAAGTAATTGTAAAACTTTGTAATGTAGTAGTTTGTGTTGTCTCAACAGTTGTAATTTGAGTTGTTGTTTGAGTGGATGGTGCGTTTGTTGTTTCTTCTCCACATGCAACTACTCCAAACATCAATGAAATTGTTACAATAAATAATAGAAACTTTTTCAAATTTTGTCCTCCTTCATTCTTTTTATCATAATTTCTAAATAATTTAAATTATTATACCTCAATAAATTTTAAAAAACAATATACTTTAAAAATAATACAATGAAAATGCTTTCTAAAATTTACATTTTAAAACATTTGTTTTTTTTCAAAATATATTTAAATAGATATTCATATTCTATCATCTAAAAACTTTTAAATAAAGATTTCTTTAAAAACTGTATAATTATATTAAATTTTTCTTATAATATAT
>CAZSZZ010000035.1:0-11299 GCA_964611005.1 uncultured Candidatus Izemoplasmatales bacterium
ACAAAGCTCATTGACGTTGTGGAGCGGATAGAAAACAAGATAAAAAATTCTGGCGCAGGGTTTGCATTCCCTATAAACGTTTCTATAAATGAAATTGCTGCACACGATACGGCGGACATAGAAGATGAAAGAGTTTTTAAGGAAGGTGACCTCGTTAAACTTGATGTAGGTGTGCAGATAGACGGTTACATAGCGGATAGTGCTATAACGGTTTCCCTCAACTCTGGGAAAGAGGAGCTAATCAAAACTGCAAAAAGAGCTTTAAATGAGGCGCTTAAACTCATGAAACCTGGAACTCCCATCTCGCTGATTTCTGAAACAATAGAAAATGATTTAATGGATTTAGTTAGATTAACTGAAACAATTTCTTCTACTGATGAAATAAAAGATGCATTAGTTTTAAGCAACGATTATTATAATTCTTTATCAATTAATGATAGAGAGACTATAATTACAGATTTAAATGATACTTGGATGAGTATTGATGATGAAAATGATCCTTTTATTAAAGAAAGAACAGACAATAATGTTGCTTTATTTTTAAAAGCTCAAGAAGAAAAATATCCAAATTTATATGGAGAAATATTTTTAACAAATAAATATGGAGTAATGATTTCTTCTACAAGTAAACTAACAACTTTAGCTCATAGCCAAAAGTATTGGTGGCAAGGTTCTTTTAATAATGGAGAAGGCATTGTTTATATTGATGATAGAGGGTATGACAATAGTGTAGATGGTTATGTTTTAGGTGTAGTTGTACCAATTTATGATGATTCGGATAATATTATAGGAATTTTAAAAAGCAATTATAATATAGCATATATCTTTGAGAATTCAGTTTCTAAATTTCATGATTTAGTAAACAATGGTGAATATTTTATTGTTAGAACAAAAGGGTTAATTGTTAATGGAGAAAATATAGAACCTTTATCAGAAGAAGTCAGCCCTATTTTATTAAACTATTTAGATGAAAGAAGTACAATTAGTCAAGTAATAAATATTAATAATGAGGATCAATTTGTTTCAATTGCTCCTATAAGCATTACCTATGATTCAGATGAGATTGAATTCGGCGGTAGTAGCGAATCAATAGATCATTCAGAAGGTAATTTAGGAGAAGGTTGGAGTGCTTTATTTATTATTGATAAAGATATAGCTTTAAATGGATTAAAAGCTGAATTTCAATCAATAATGATTGTTTCTTTAGGATTTATTTTGTTAATTGGAATAGGTTCTCTTATGGTTGGAGAATTATTAAGCAAACCGTTTAAATTGCTTAATGAATATATAAAAGATGTTGGGAAAGGTAATTTAACAAAGAAAGATTTTAAAATTACAAATGATGAAATTGGAAATTTAACTCAATCTTTTAATAATATGTTAGATAATCTTAATAAAACATTAATATCTAATAAAATACTTGAACATGAGAGAAATTTAGCTCGAATGTATCTTGATGTTGCAGGAGTAATGCTATTAGTTCTAAATACAAAAGGAGAAATCACATTAATTAATAAAAAGGGATGTGAAATACTTAATGCTTCAGAAGAAAAATTAATAGGTAAAAATTGGTTTGAAAATTTTATACCTGAAGATATTAGAAAAGATTTGAAAAAAAGATTTGATGAATCTTTTAAAACTAAATCAGGATTTTCTACTTACTATGAAAATAGAATTATTGATGCATTAGGTAATGAAAAAATATTGAGTTGGCATAATATAGTTTTATATGATATAAACAATGAAATAATAGGAATTTTAAGTTCAGGAGAAGATATTACAGAAGCTATTAAAGCTAAAGAAGACTTAATTAAAGTTGGTTATGAAGATGTTTTAACTGGATTAAAAAACAGAAGATTTTATGAAGAATACTTATCTAGCATAGACAAACAAGAAAATTATCCGCTGACAATTATAATGGCAGATATTAATGGATTAAAACTAATAAATGATGCCTTTGGACATTTATTTGGTGATAAAGCTTTAATAGAAATAGCGAATCTATTAAAAGAGGAATCTTTTTCTGATTCAATTGTAGCTAGAATTGGGGGCGATGAATTCGCTATTGTATCTAAAAATAAAACTCGTGAAGAAGTTCTAACTATCATGAATGAAATTCGAATTAAAGCTAAGCAAATAAACATAGAAGGCGTTTCATTATCAATCTCATTAGGCTTATCAATTAAAACAGATTCTAAGATGACAATAAATAAAATGTTTACTGAAGCAGAAGATTGGATGTACAGAGAGAAACTTAATCAAACACCATCTAATCGCAGTATGATTATTGATACTATTATTGCGACATTAAACCAAAAAGATAAATATTCTGAAATTCATTCAATAAAAGTTTCAAAATTATCGCGTCATATAGCTGAATTAATGGATTTTGATGATAATGCAATAGCTGAAATAACTACAGCTGGATTATTACATGATATTGGTAAAATTATAATTCCAACATCAATATTAAATAAAAAGGGAAGCTTAACTGATGAAGAATATGCAGAAATTAAAAAACATCCAGAAATAGGATTTAGAATATTAAACTCTGTTCCATCAATGAAAAATATTGCGAAAATTGTATTAAGTCATCATGAAAGAATTGATGGTAAAGGATATCCTAGTGGTTTAAAAGGAGATGATATTCCAATTGAATCCAAAGTTATTGGTGTAGCAGATGCGATTGAAGCTATGTTAAATGATAGAACTTATCGTAAAAAATTAACTAAAGAAGAATGTAGAAATGAATTAATCAAATTTAGAGGGAAACAATTCTGTAAAGATGTTGTCGATATAGTTTTATCGGACTTTGATGAAATTTATGATATAGCAACTTCTTTAGTTGTTTAAATATATTAATTTATGAAATCATTAAGAGATAAATAATAAAAACATAAAAAACAATCTAATATGGTATATATGATTGTTGCTGTTTTTAGTTAGTTTTGTTATATTTATACTATATATGCATATCAAAAATACATCATCGAGCGAATTATATAGTCAATTTTAAAATATTATAATTATTCATCAAAAATTATAGAATTCCCATTTTCTAAGGGATTTAATAATATCATAAGCGGTTTAACGTTCAGGATTCATTTAGATGATGTCTAAAAATATAATAGTAAATAAAAGGTATATTAGTAATAACCTGTTTTTTAATTATATACATTCAATTTCAAATTTTAAAATAGAATGAAATCATTTTCATTGAATAAAATTGAGTTAAGTATTGAAATTTTATTCCTAATATAGTATAACTTACACAATATTTACATAAAGTTTTTTAAAATTACATTACCGTGGATTTGGAGGAAAGCATGAATACTTATTTTTTAAAACGCATATTATCAACAATCTTTACTCTTTTTGTAATAGCTTCATTGACCTTTTTTATGATGAAGATTATTCCTGGGGGTCCTTTTACTAGGGAGAAACCAATACCAGATGAAATTCGTGAGTTGATTGAAGATAAATATCATTTGAATGATCCTTTATACAAACAATACTTTGATTATATGAAAGGTGTTGTAGTTTTTGATTATGGAGTATCATTTAAAGAATTAGGAAGAACTGTAAATGGTATTATTGCTGAAAGATTTCCTGTTAGTTTACGTTTAGGAGCTATAGCAACTTTGTTTGTTTTAGTATTAGGAATTCCTTTGGGAGTTATAGCTGCGCTTAAACAAAATTCTTGGATTGATCAATTAGCTATGTTTATGGCAACACTTGGAGTGACCATCCCGAGCTTTGTATTTGCTACCCTGTACATATCGTGGTTTGCGGGGAAATTAGGCTGGGTTGATGCTTATGGACTGGATAAAATGTCCTCGTATATAGGGCCTGTAATAGCTCTTATGGCATACTCCTTATCCTTTGTTTCAAGACTTGCAAGATCAAGCATGTTAGAAGTATTTAGGCAAGACTATATGAGAACAGCTAGAGCTAATGGATTATCAAAGACAAAAGTAATATATAAACATGCACTTAAAAATGCATTGATTCCTGTTGTTACATATATAGGTCCAATGTTTGCGAGTATTATTACTGGATCATTTGTTGTGGAAAGAATTTTTGCGATTCCTGGATTAGGACAGTATTATGTAAAAAGTATTAGCAATCGTGATTATACAATGATTATGGGAGTAACAATGTTTTATGCTATGATTTACATGGCTATGGTTTTATTAGTAGATATCGCATACTCATATATTGATCCACGTATTAGATTAGGCAAAAAGGCTGGAAGTTGATGATGGAAAGAAATTTTAAATTTGTCAGAAAAGAAGACAAGCAAAATAATGAGCAAATTAGAGAAAGCTTAACTTATTGGAAAGATGCTTGGAGAAGGCTTAAGAAAAACAAACTTTCAATGGTTGGATTAGTTGGAGTTATATTCATTATTTTATTTGGTGTATTTGGACCATTTTTAACACCTTATAATTATTCGGACCAAGAAAATGATTATTTGAACTTACCATCTAGAATGGGAGTTTATAAAGTAGAAGAAAATGCAAATGTATATCTATCTGGTCAATATTTCTTGATATTGGTTGATGATAAAGGACATTTAGTTGATAGATTAGATATTGCGAGAAAAGATATTCCAAATAGAACATATTATTATTCATATAAAGATGATGAAATTGCGATTGATTTTAGTTATCGGGCTTTAGACCCTGAAGGAGATATAGATTACACTGTTACATATAAAGGGGAAACTGTAGAGCACCCTACATCCACTGTCTGGAATAAGAACTATCTTTTAGGAACTGATAGTTTGGGAAGAGATATTTTAACTAGACTTATGTATGGGGCCCGAATTTCACTAACTGTTGCCTTTGTCGCAACTATGGTTATGTTATTTATCGGTGTAACATATGGTAGTATAGCTGGATTTGAAGGTGGTAAAGTTGACAATGTTATGATGAGAATCGTTGATATTATCAATTCAATACCGCTGGTCATCTATGTAATTTTATTAATGGTAATATTAAATAAATCCAATTTGTGGACAGTTATTCTTGCCTTAGCTTCTGTTTATTGGGTAGGTATGGCAAGATTAGTTCGCGGTCAGATTTTAGGGCTGAAAGAACAAGAGTTTGTATTAGCTGCTAGAGTAATTGGAGTTTCTAAATTTAGAATTATTTCTAGACATTTGATTCCAAATGCATTAGGACCTATTATTGTATCAATGACAATGATGATTCCAACAGCGATATTCACAGAAGCATTTTTAAGTTTCATTGGTATCGGAATTTCAGCGCCAGCTGCTTCTTGGGGTACTATGGCTAATGATTCAATTCAATCATTAGAAATATATCCGTATCAAATGATTTATCCTTCTCTTGCAATTGGTATTACAGTATTAGCGTTTAACTTCCTTGGTGATGGATTGAGGTCTGCACTTGATCCTAGATTGAGAAAGGGGTAAATATTATGGGAAAGAAATTACTAGAAGTTAAAAATCTTAAAACCTCTTTTTTCACTCATTTAGGTGAAGTTCAAGCGGTAAGAAATATAAGCTTTGATTTAGAAGAAGGAGATATTTTAGGTATTGTTGGAGAATCAGGAAGTGGTAAAAGTGTTACTTCATTATCTATTTTAGGTATTGTAGATGATCCTGGCGAAATAGTCGAAGGTTCTATTAAATTTGATGGAATTGATTTGACTAAGTTAAGTGAAAGAGAATTAAATAAATATAGAGGTAAAGAAATATCAATGATATTTCAAGACCCTATGACTTCAATTAATCCAGTTTATTCTATTGGGAATCAATTAATTGAAGTAATTAGAGCTCATACAAATTTAACTAAAGTAGAAGCTAAAAAGAGAGCTATTGAACTTTTAGAAATGGTTGGCATTCCTGAACCAGAGACTAGAATCAAAAATTATCCACATCAATTTTCTGGAGGGATGAGGCAAAGGGTTATGATAGCTATGGCTATATCTTGTAATCCAAGATTGTTGATAGCCGATGAACCTACAACTGCATTAGACGTTACAATTCAAGCACAGATATTAGATTTAATGAGAAATCTTAAAGATAAAATTAAAACATCTATTATTTTAATTACACATGATTTAGGTGTTATTGCCGAAATTTGTAATAAAGTTGTGGTTATGTATGGTGGAAAAATAATGGAAAAATCTGATATTTTTAGCCTTTATGAAAATCCGCAACATCCTTATACAAAAGGATTATTACAATCAATTCCAAAGACTCAATCCGGATCCAGAGAAAAACTTATTCCAATTCCAGGATCACCACCAGATTTACTATCTCCACCAAAGGGTTGTCCTTTTTCTCCAAGATGTCCTCATGCCATGGAAGTATGTCTGAAAGAACATCCACCACTATTTAAAATTTCAGATACTCAATACGCTTCTTGTTGGTTACACAGTGTTGAATCACCGGTTGTAGAAGGGTATATTAAAACTAAAAAAATATTGAAAGATGAAGAAGATTAGAGGAAGATTATAGTGAAAAATAAAAAAGAACCTTTGCTAGAGATTAAAAATCTAAAAAAATATTTTGATGTTGGTGGACATGGAAAAAAGAAAAAGATACTTTGTGCAGTAGATGATATTAGTTTTACTATTTATAAAGGAGAAACCTTTGGTTTGGTTGGTGAATCAGGATGTGGGAAAACCACAACAGGAAGAACTATTGTAAGATTATATGAACCAACAGGTGGAGAAATATTATATAACGGTATTGATTTAGCTTCATTATCAGAAAAAGAATTATTACCATATAGAAAAAAAATACAGATGATTTTTCAAGATCCATACGCATCTCTTAATTCGAGAATGACAGTTACTGATATTATTGGTGAAGGCATTAATACTCATCATTTAGCATATGGAGAAGAAAAACAAAAAAGAATATATGAATTATTAGAAATTGTTGGATTAAAAAGAGAACATGCAAGCCGTTATCCACATGAATTTAGTGGTGGACAACGCCAAAGAATTGGAATAGCGAGAGCATTAGCTATTAATCCGGATTTAATTATTTGTGATGAACCAATTTCAGCTTTAGATGTTTCTATTCAAGCACAAGTTGTAAATATGCTTGATGAGTTGCAAGAGAAATTTGGATTGACTTATTTATTTATAGCTCATGATTTATCAATGGTTAGACATATATCGGATCGTATTGGAGTTATGTATTTAGGTAAATTAATGGAAGTAACTGATAGTGATGAATTATATGATTATCCATTACATCCTTATACTCAATCACTGTTATCTTCAATTCCAATTCCAGATCCAAAAAAATCAATGAATAAAAAAAGAATAATATTGCAAGGCGATGTTGGAAGTCCAATTAATCCTACACCAGGATGTAGATTTGCTTCACGTTGTCGTTTTGCAAAAGAAAAATGTAAACAAGTTACACCAGAACTTAAAGAAGTAAAACCAGATCATTTTGTAGCTTGTCATTATGTTAAAGAAATTAATAATATTTAATCGTTTTTAAACGATAAATATAGAAAAGCAAGCTAAAAATTTAAAAAAGGAGAGAAAAATGAAAAAATTATTTAGTTTAATTTCAATTATGACACTAGCTCTTGTGTTAGTTGCTTGTGGTGCTACTACAACAGTTGATACAAATGTTACTACACAAGCAGCTCCAATAGTACTTAATTGGAATATTGGTGCTGATCCTGACACGCTTGACCCTGCATTGAACGCAGCCACTGATGGTGGAGATGTAATTAATAATACATTTGAAGGTTTAGTAAGAGATGTAGCGGGAGTAATCTCACCAGGGATTGCTGAAAGTTGGGATGTTTCAGAAGATGGATTAACTTACACTTTCCATTTAAGACATTCATTATGGAGCGATGGTTCAGATTTAACTGCTAATGACTTTGTATGGTCATGGCAAAGAGCAATCGACCCTAATACTGCAAGTGATTACTCTTATATTTGGGAATATACAAATGTTGAAAATGCATATGATATTCTTTATAACGGAGCTGATCCTTCAACTTTAGGTGTTGAAGCTACAGATGATTATACATTAGTGGTTACTTTGACTGTTCCTACACCTTACTTTGTTGGACTTATGTCTTTCTTCCATTTTATGCCAACAAAACAATCTGCTGTTGAAGCTGAAGGTGGAGAAAGCGGATTATGGGCAAAAGATCCTGATTTAGTAGTATGTAATGGACCTTTCATGCTTAGCGATTATAAATCAGGGGATGGACTAACATTAGTTAAAAACCCTAATTATTGGAATGCTGATGAAGTTTATCTAAGTCAAATTAATGGTAAATTTATTCAAGAAGCATCTACAGCTTATGTTGGTTATAACTCAGGAACTTTGGATGTAATTCCATCTGTTCCAACAGCTATGACAGCTGACTTAATTGCTTTGGATCCTAACTTCCATGTATTTGCACTTCCTGGAACATATTATTATATGTTTAATTTGGATCCAACATCAGAGAGTTATGATCCTATATTTGCAAATGTTAAATTGCGTACAGCTATGACTTATGCAATTAATCGTACTGCAATTACAGAAACATTATCTGCTGGACAAATTCCTGCAACTGCATTTGTACCTCCTGGCTTCTTAGATGCTGATGGAAATGACTTTGCAGCTACAGCTGGAGACTATGGAATCGCAACTGATGATAGTAACTTTGACCAAGCTGTAACATTATTTGCTGAAGCAGCTTCTGAATTAGGAATGACAGTTGCTGAACTTCAAGCAGATTTAAGCGATAAAGTGTTATTATATAATACTAGTGAAGGACATCAATTAATTGCTCAGATGGTTGTTGAATCATGGAATCAAGTACTTGGATTCGAAATGTCTCTTCAAAATCAAGATTGGGCTGTATTCCAAAACACTAGAACTGAAGGCGATTTTGATATTGCTAGAGGTGGATGGATTACTGACTATATGGATCCAATGGGTCTATTATCATTATTTACATCTTCAAGTGGTTTGAATGATGGTTCTTATAGTAGCACTGTTTATGATGAAGCTATTGCTGCGGCTAACTCAGCTACAGACAATGGATATCGTTTCGATCAATTATATGCTGCTCAAGAACAATTAATGGAAGATTTACCTATTATACCTGTATATTATTATGCAGATACACTATTAATTAGAGAATATGTACAAGATTGGGGAAGATCAAGTCTTGGTTCACTTGACTTCACTCATGCTAAAATAGTAGACGTTGAATAGTAAGCTTGCTTAAACAAAGAACACGGTGCATTAATTTGCTCCGTGTTTTTTATAAAATAGATATTTTAATGGATAAAAAATATATGTCAATAATAATATCTTTTCATTATTTATATTTGTGCTTAATTCTTGTGATATAATAAATATGATAGTAGGTATATGTTAATCTTTTTTATTGTTCAAATTTATAATAATTTTATTAACTTAGGGAGTTTTTTTAATGAGAAAAATTATTCTTGATTGTGATCCTGGACATGACGATGCAGTAGCTTTAATGCTTGCAGGAAACCATCCTGAAATTGATTTATTAGGAATAACAGTTGTATCGGGAAATCAAATACTAGAAAAAACTGGAAGAAATGCTTTAAATTTATGTCAATATTTAAACATTGATAAACCAGTTTGTTTAGGAGCCTCAAAACCGATTATAAAAGAAGTAGAAGTTTGTCCTCAAATTCATGGAGAAACAGGATTAGATGGATTTGAATTTTCTTTATTAAATAGAAAATATGATTTAAGAAAAGCAACTGATTTTATTATAGAAACCTTATTTAATAGTGAAGATAAAATTACTATAGTCACAACTGGGCCGATGACAAATTTAGCTTTAGCTTTACGAATAGAACCTAAAATTATTAATAAGATAGATGAGGTTGTACTTATGGGAGGTTCATATACAAATGGGAATGTAACTCCTGCAGCTGAATTCAACATCTATAGCGATCCAGAAGCTGCTTTTATTGTATTTAATTCAGGATTAAAAATAACTATGATAGGTTTAGATGTAACAAGAAAAGTATTAGTATTGCCAGATATCATTGAAAGAATGGAATCTATTAATAACAAAGCATCTCTTTTATTTACAAAATTGATGAAAGTATATAATATAAACCAACATAAAGTATTTGGTATTGAAGCAGGGCCTTTACATGATCCTGTAACTATAGCTTATCTAATAGATCCTTCAATCCTTAAATTAGAATATGTTCATTGTGATATAGATATATCTCACTCATCAAGCTATGGAAGAACAAACTGCGATATATTTAATTACAATCATTTAGAGAAAAATACTTTTGTTGCAGTAGGTATAGATACATCTAAATTTTGGGATATTATAGAAGATGGAATAAAGAGATATTAGAAAGGAAATAAAATGAAAAATCCAGTAGCGACAATTGAAATGGAAAGTGGCAATTCAATACAAATAGAATTGTATCCAGAAATGGCTCCAAACACAGTAAATAATTTTATAAGTTTAATAAATAAACAATTTTATAATGGAACTAAGTTTCATCGCGTAATAGAGAATTTTATGATTCAAGGGGGAGATCCTTTAGGAAATGGTATGGGGGATCCTGGATATTCTATTAAAGGAGAATTTTCTTTAAACAATATAAGAAATGATTTATTGCATACTAGAGGAGTTATATCAATGGCGAGATCTGAAAATCCAGATTCAGCAGGATCTCAATTTTTTATAATGCATAAGGATGCTCCGCATTTGAACGGGGCATATGCAGCTTTTGGAAAAGTAATAGATGGTATGGAAGAAGTCGATAGAATTGCATTGGTTAAAAAAGACTATTTAGATAAACCACTAAAAGATGAAGTAATTAAAAAAATAACTATTGAATTAAATAATTATAAATTTGTCGAACCAATTAGAATATTATAATAAACTATTAATAGTTTATAAAACAGGAGAAAGCTATGAATACAAAAACATTATTATCTGAACTTTTTGAGGCAGCTTATATCGTCGATGAAAATAGAAAGATTTTATTTTGGAATAAAAAATGCGAAGAGATTACGGGATATAAAGCAAAAGAAATAATAGGAAAATATTGTTATGACAACACATTAAGACATGTAACAGCTACAGGAAAAAGATTATGTCATGATGGCTGTCCTTTATTTGATAGCATCAGAACAGGTAATATAAATGTTGCGGATGTATTTTTACATCATAAAGAAGGATATAGAGTACCTGTAAGAATTAAGACTATTCCTTTTCTTGATGAAACAGATGGCCTTTATAAAGCGATAGAAATCTTTACAGATATGCAAGATGAA
>CAZSZZ010000036.1:0-10847 GCA_964611005.1 uncultured Candidatus Izemoplasmatales bacterium
TATATATAAAGGGTGATTTATATGAAAAAAATACCTATTAAAACAGAATACATTACATTAGGGCAATTGCTAAAATTAATAAATATTATACAATCTGGTGGAGAAGCTAAAATGTATTTATTAATGAATGATGTCTATGTGAATGATGAAAAAGAAAATAGAAGAGGTAGAAAAATATATCCTAATGATCTTGTAAAAATTGATTCACAGGAATATATGATAATAAATCATGAGGCTAGATAATATATCTCTTTATAATTTCCGTAATTATCAAAAACTTAATATTGATTTAAATGAAGGATTAAACTTTTTTGTTGGAAATAACGGAAGTGGAAAAACCAATTTATTAGAGGCTATATATTTTTTAGCATTAGCTAAGTCATATAAAACAAATGAAACTAATCTAATACGAGTTAATAATCAGTTTGCGAGAATTTCAAGCCACATAATTAATAACCAATATTCATTTGATTTAAAGATTATCATTTCTGAAAAGGGCAAAAAAGTTTTAATTAATGATAAAAAGATTAAAAAATTAAGTGATTATATTGGAAATTTAAAAGTTTTATCTTTTTTGCCAGAAGATATTATGATTATTAAAAGTTCGCCTAAAGATAGAAGATATTTTATTGATATAATTTATGGGCAAATAGATCGATATTATTTAAATGAGTTATCTAATTACAAATTATTATTGAAACAAAGAAATGAATTATTAAAACAATTAACTGAATCAGATAAACCGGATATGATTTTATTGGACGTTATTACGGAACAATTATCTATTTCAGCGGGTAAGATTATTAGTTTTCGTAAAGGATTTGTAAAACAAATCAATAATCAATTACAATCTATGTATCAATTTATAACGGATAAAAAACATGATTTTGTTTTTACATATAATCCTTCAGTTGAAGAAAATATAGAAAAAGTAATGAAATCTAAATATAAAACAGACCTGTTATTAGGAACAACTAATATAGGGCCGCATCGCGATGATTATGAATTTCTCTTTGATAACCTTCAAGCTAAGAATCACGCATCTCAAGGAGAACAAAGAATTATGATATTAGGATTAATATTTGCGATTGCGAATATTATTTATAATAACAATAAAGAGAGGCCTGTATTTTTGTTAGATGATGTATTTAGTGAATTAGATTCTATAAAACAAAATAAAATAATTAAATATTTAATAAAACTTAATGCTCAAACAATCATAACCACAACGAGTTTAAAAAATATAGAAAAAACTATCTTACAAGATGCTAAGATATTTAAAATTTATAACAACGCCATAAGGGAGGAACAAAATGCGCGAGTATAGCAAATACGATTCAAGCAACATACAGATTTTAGAAGGCTTAGAAGCTGTAAAAAAAAGACCAGGGATGTATATTGGGACAACTAGTTCTAGAGGATTACATCATTTAGTTTGGGAAATTGTTGATAATGCAGTTGATGAAGCATTAGCTGGTTTTTGCGATGATATTAAAGTTGAAATTTTACCTGGAGAAATTATTCGTGTAACGGATAATGGTAGAGGAATACCAGTAGATATTCATCCAAAATCAGGAAGGCCTTCTGTAGAAACAGTATATACAACATTACATGCTGGTGGTAAATTTGATCACAATTCATATAAGGTTTCTGGAGGGCTACACGGAGTTGGGGCTTCTGTAGTTAATGCTTTAAGTACTTATATGACAGTGGAGATTTTTAAAGATGGAAAAAAATATTTAATCACATTTGATCACGGATTTTTAAAGGATAGTTTAAAAACTATTGGAAATACGGATAAAACGGGAACTATTGTTACATTTTTACCAGATCCGGAAGTGTTTAATGAGTCTCAACATTTTGAATTTGAGATTTTAAGAACGAGAATTCAACAATTAGCATTTTTAAATAAGAGTATTAAATTTTCTATTATTGATTCAAGACAAGAAGAAAAAATTATTGAAAAGGACTATTGTTATAACGGTGGAGTAAAAGAATATGTAGAATTTTTGAATGAAGGTAAAGATGTTCTTCACCCTGATGTTGCATATTTTGAAGGGCAAGTAAATGGAATAATGGTTGAAATAGCAATGCAATATAACAACGGTTATGCACAAAGCATTTATCCTTTTACTAATAATATTAATAATGTAGAAGGTGGAACTCATGAAGAAGGATTTAAAAGAACTTTAACTTTAGTAATAAATAATTATGGAAAATCCACAAATATTTTCAAAAAAAATGAATCATTAGCTGGAGAGGATACTAGAGAAGGATTGGTCGCGATTGTATCCATTAAACATCCAGACCCTCAATTTGAAGGGCAAACAAAATCAAAGCTTGGAAATAGTGATGCGAGAACGGCTGTGTCTCAAATAATGAAAGAAGGATTAGAGAGATATTTACTTGAAAATCCTAATTCAGCTAAAATAATTATTGAGAAAGCTTTAATGGCACAAAGAGCTAGATTCGCAGCTAAAAAAGCTCGTGAAGCCACAAGAAGAAAATCGCCTTTGGATGCTTTGGGATTTGCGTCCAAACTTGCGGATTGTCGTTCTAAAGATGCTTCACAAACAGAAATATATATTGTCGAAGGAGATTCTGCTGGAGGTTCTGCTAAACAGGGAAGAAATTCAGAATATCAAGCAATTTTACCTTTAAGAGGTAAGGTATTAAATGTTGAAAAAGCAAGGTTAGATAAAGCTTTACAAAACAAAGAAATATTATCTATGATTCAAGCATTCGGGACTGGAATTGGGGAAGAATTCAACATAGAAAATTTGCGCTATCATAAAATTATTATTATGACCGATGCCGATGTTGATGGGGCGCATATTCGCACACTATTATTAACTTTCTTTTTCCGCTATTTAAGAGCTTTAATAGAGAATGGATATATTTATATCGCCCAGCCTCCTTTATATAAAATACAATCCGGGAAATCTATTAAGTATGCTTATGAAGAAAATGAATTAGAGGCAATTCTAGCTGAATTAAATTCAAAACCGGTTATTCAAAGGTATAAAGGTCTTGGGGAAATGAACCCCGAACAATTATGGGAAACTACAATGGATCCTAAAAAAAGAACTTTATTACAAGTAACAATGGAAGATGCATTAGAAGCCGATAGAATATTTTCAATGTTAATGGGTGATGATGTATTAAGTAGAAGAGAATTTATTCAGGAAAATGCTGAATATGTAAAGAACTTGGATGTGTAGAGGTAAAATTATGTCTGAAAATATATTAAATGATAACTTAGATAAAAATGAAAATATAGCTAATAAAGTAATAGATATAAATATATCTAATGAAATGAAAAACTCTTTTCTTTCTTATGCAATGAGTGTAATTGTAGCTAGAGCTTTACCTGATGTTCGCGATGGATTAAAGCCGGTTCATAGAAGAATCTTATATGGCATGGAAGAATTAGGAGTATTTCCAGATAAACAATTTAAAAAATCAGCTCGTATTGTTGGGGATGTAATGGGTAAATTTCATCCACATGGGGATCAAGCTATTTATGATTCAATGGTACGTATGGCTCAAGATTTTAGTTATAGATATCCATTAGTTAATGGACATGGGAACTTTGGATCTATAGATGGAGATCCTCCAGCTGCCATGCGTTATACTGAAGCTAAGATGCAAAAAATAACATTAGAAATTATAAAAGATTTAAAGAAAAATACCGTTGATTTTATTGATAACTATGATGGTTCTGAAAAAGAACCAAAAGTATTGCCTACAAGAATTCCTAACCTTTTAGTTAATGGAACTACTGGTATAGCTGTAGGTATGGCTACTAATATACCGCCTCATAATCTTGGGGAAGTAATTGATGGATATATTGCTTATATTAAGAATCCTGATATTGAATTGGAAGAAATGATGGAATATATTAAAGGACCGGATTTTCCAACAGGAGGCATTGTATTAGGTCAATCAGGAATAGTTTCTGCTTATAGAACTGGTAGAGGAATAATCAGGGTAAAAGCTAGAACTGAAATTAAAGAGATGGCTAATGGTAAAAAGCAAATAATTATTAAAGAGATACCTTATCAGGTAAATAAAACTACTTTAATAGATCGTATTGCAGAATTAGCTAAAAACAAAAAAATAGAAGGAATAACAGATTTAAGAGATGAATCAACCTTAAAGGGAATGCGTGTTATTTTAGAATTAAGAAAAGATGTTAATCCAGAAGTTTTACTAAATAACCTCTATAAAAATTCACAACTACAAGTTTCTTTTGGCGCAAATATGTTAGCTCTCGTGAATGATAAACCAGAAGTTTTAGGATTAATAGATATTATTAAACATTATTATAATCATCAAATTGAGGTTTTGACAAGAAAAACACAGTTTGATTTAGATAAAGCGGTACAAAGATTGCATTTATTAGAAGGGTTTATTATCGCTTTAGATAATATCGAAGAAGTTATCAAGATTATTCGTAATTCTTATAACGATATGGAAGAACAATTGATTAAAGCTTTTGGATTGAGTTCTATTCAAGCAAAGGCGATATTATCTATGCAACTAAGAAGATTATCTGGTCTTGAAAGAGATAAAATAAATAATGAAGTAATGGAATTACATAGTCAAATTGATGACTTAAATGAAACTTTAAATAGTGTAGAAAAACAAAATAATATTTTAATTGATGAAGCACTTGAAATGAAAAACAAATACTCTGATGATAGAAGAACAGAGATAGATATGTTTGGAGATTATGATATTGAAGATGAAGATTTGATTCCTGTAGAAGATGTAATAATAGCTGTTACTACTAATGGATATGTTAAACGCATGAATGTTGATGTGTATCGTTCACAAAACAGAGGTGGACGCGGAAAAACTGGAATGCATTTAAATGAAGATGATGTTATTGATTCAATTATTTTCACAAAAACACATGACTATTTATTGTTTTTCACAACACTAGGTAGAGTCTATAAAATGAAGGGTTATAAAATACCAAAATATGGTAGAAACTCAAAAGGATTACCTATCGTTAATTTATTAAATTTAGTTGAGGGGGAATCTCTTGCGACTGTTATGACTTTGAAAGATTTTGAAGAAGGATATCTATTTTTTACAACTACTAAAGGTATTGTAAAACGCACAAAAGTTTCAGACTTCCAAAACATTCGTATGAATGGTATTAAAGCTATCACTTTAAGAGATGATGATTATCTACATTCAGTTAAACTAACAGATGGAACTAAAGATATTATAATAGGAGCATCTAATGGAAAAGCCATCAGATTCAAGGAATCAGATGTTAGAAATATGGGTAGAACCGCAATGGGAGTTAAAGGAATCAGTTTATCTGATAATGAAATGGTAATTGGTGTTACATCAGTAGCTGAAGATATGAATCAAATTCTTGCCATAACGAAACTTGGGTATGGAAAGCGTACTATAGTTGATGAATACCGTTGTCAAAAACGTGGCGGTAAAGGAGTTAAAACAATTAATGTTACTGATAAAAATGGAGAATTAGTTAAGTTAATCAGCGTTATAGGTAATGAAGATTTACTTGTGATAACTGATAAAGGAATTATTATTAGAACTCCGATAGATCAAATTTCAATTACTAAACGGGCAACACAGGGAGTTAAGATAATTAATTTATTAAAAGAACATGTTGTCTCTACAGTAGCTTTGGTGAATTTAATTGATGAAGAAGAATTAGAAGCTACCGAAGAAAATATAAGTGATGAAAGTAAAGCTATGGAAGAATTAAATGAAGAAGAATCAAAAGTTGAAGAAATTATTAATGATAGTTTCTAAATATAATAGCGAAACCTAAGAAAAGGTTTCGCTATTTTTACATATAAAAAAATAGTTATTTTAATTGTTCAATGATTTTATTTTTAATTGATTCATAATCAGCTTTATTTATATTATCTTGATTATTATTGAAACCTATAACAATATCTTCTTTTTCATATCTGGGAATTAAATGCATATGAAAATGAAGAACTGTTTGAAGCGGTTTATCTGTATTGATAAGTAAATTTAAGCCAATAGGATTAAATGCTTTTTTTATAGCATTGGTTATTTTAGGAACAACTTTAAAGATTTTTCCAGCTGATAATTCATCTATTTCATACAGATTTTTAAAATGTTTTTTTGAAATTATTAATGTGTGTCCTTTAGTAGCTTGAGAAATATCAAGTATTGCGATAATATTATCATCTTCATAAATTTTGTAAGACGGAATTTCACCCTTAACAATTTTGCAAAATATACAGTCCATTATTATTAAACCTCCTTGTTATATTTATCTATTAATTCAATAAATTCAGTATAATCCTTAATCCAAAAATCAGGGTTTAATGCTTTAATTGCTTTTTTCTTAATAGACCACTCTAATCCACAAGTTAAGCATGAAGCATTTTTACCAGCCAATATATCAGATGTATTATCTCCTACCATGATTACTTTTTGATAATTATCGAATTGTTTTAAAGCGAAAAACAACGGTTCTGGATGAGGTTTATGTTCTAAAACATTATCCAAAAAGCAGTATGAAGTAACAAACTTATCTATACCATAATGTGTAATTGAAGGAATTGCGGATTCTTTAAATTTTGTAGTGACTATTCCTAAATTAAAATTGCGTTTTTTTAATTTTTTTAACATTTTGATTGTACCTGGATGTATGTCAATATATTCAAATTCTAATGACACATAAACTTTTCGATAATAATCAATCATTTCTTGTATTGTTTTTAGGTCATCTGTGGCTATACGAAAAGTTTCTTTTAGAGGGGGGCCTATCATTTCGATGAGTTCTTCTCTTGTGAATTGTTTTTGTGGCATGTACTTTTTCATTGTTTCATCAAAAGACTTAATTATCAATTCATTTGAATCAATTAGAGTTCCATCTAAGTCAAATAATACTGTATTTATTTTTTCCAATTTAATCACCTTTTATATTATACCAAATTTTAGAATTAAAATACTCTGGTAATTAAAATATTTATATTGATATAAGAAAATACTTATATTTAATTTTATATATAACTATGTTATAATAAATAGGGTGATTTTTTGAAAAATGTTATACTAATATATAATCCTAAAAGTGGTAATCAAAAATTTGAAAGTAAGTTAAATTTCGTCATAGAATCTCTTAAGAAAAAATATGACGATATTTTTGTATGTTCTACAAAACATTCTGGACACGCTACTGAATTTGCTAAAATTGCTTGTGAAGAAAAATATAATTTAATGGTAATTGTCGGTGGAGATGGAACTTTTAATGAATGTGTAAATGGGATTATGAGTTATGATTATAAACCTACTATAGGATATATTCCTGCTGGAACTTGTTGTGACATAGGAATGAGTTTGGGATTAACTAAAAATGTGGAAAAAGCTGTTAAAAATATATTAGAAAATACACCTGCTAAAATGGATGTAGTTAAATCTAATTATAGATATTTTTGTTATGTTTCAGGGAATGGTGCTTTTATTGATATTAGTTATGTCACTGATTCAAAACTAAAGAAAAAAATAGGGTATATAGCTTATTTAATTACAGGAGCAATTGAGATATTTACAATTCCTAAGATGAGAATGAAAATAAGACATGATAATGGAGATGAAAGAGGAAGATATTCTTTGGTTTTAATTATTAATTCCAAACGTGTTGCGGGAATCAATATGATTTACAAACCAACTCTCGACGATGGATTGGTTGATGTGGTTTTATATAAAAGCTTTCCACCTTTTAATGCTGTTATTTATATTATTTCAATGATATTACCTTTTTGGTCTACTTCACTAATTAAAAGATTTAAATCTAGCAAACTAGAGATAAAAACAAATACAAAAACAAGATGGAATATTGATGGAGAATCAGGCGGAACAGGAAATCAATATTTTGAAGTATGTCAAAAAGCTATTAATATTATTATTCCGGATAGAATTAAAAATAAATATTTTCATCATCAAGATGAATAAATTTAAACAGGTGATAGTGGTTGAAGGATATCATGATAAACAAAAGATAAATGATATATTTCCGTCAATTCAATGCATTGTCACAAATGGTAGTAGTATATCAAAAGAAACCTTAAATTTAATATATAAAACCAGTTTAATAAAAGAGGTTATTATCTTTTTAGATCCAGATTATCCAGGGAAACAGATTACAAACAAAATTCTTAATACTAGAGGTAATTATAAAATAGCATATATTCAAAAAGAAAAAGCAATAAGTTCAAATGGTAAAAAAGTTGGAGTTGAACATGCTTCTAGGGAAGATGTAATTTCAAGTTTAAATATGATTAAAAAAGTTAATTATACTTTTGATTCAATTACTTATTCAGACCTTTTAAAGCGCGGTTTAATAAATAAATCTAAAGCTAAAAACTTAAGAGATAAACTCTGCAAAACATTAAATATACCATTTTCAAATGGTAAAACATTATTAAAGACTCTTAATATGTTAGAGATAAGTTTAGAAAGGATTGATGAAATAATTGGGTAAAAATAATGATAACCTTATAAGAAAATCAATCGTTGAACAAGGAGAATTTTCTATTAAGAAAAAATTTAGCCAGAATTTTTTATTAGATGAGAATATAATTAATAAAATTATAGATTCCGCAAGTATAGATGATTTAACAGGCGTGATTGAGATTGGCCCTGGATTAGGAGCTTTAACTAAAAAGCTAGTAAAAAAGGCAAACAAATTATTGATATATGAGATAGATAAAGATTTGATTCCATATTTAGAAGAGTTTTTAAAGGGTTATAAAAACATATTTTTACTTAATAGAGATATATTAAAAACAGATGTTAATTTAGATATAAAAACATATTTAAAAGGAGTTAATAGGATTGTTGTAATAAGCAATCTTCCGTATCATATCACAACTCCAATTATAATGAAATTTCTAGAAGAAGTTAATGGAATTAACTCTATGATTTTGATGATGCAACAAGAAGTGGCAAAACGAATAACATCACAACCAAATACTAAAGATTATAATGCTTTAAGCGTAATTATTCAACACCAAGCAAAGACTAAGTATTTATTTAGGGTTTCAAAGAAAGTTTTTTACCCGCAACCTAAAGTAGATTCTGCAGTGATAAAATTAGATATTTTTTCACAAACAAATAATGAAAATAATAAAGAGTTTTATAATTTTGTTCATCAGTGTTTTTCTCAGAGAAGAAAGACTTTAGTAAATAATCTTTCAAACGGATACAATCTTTACTCAAAAGTAGAATTAATAGATATTTTAGAAGAATTAGGGTTACATTCAATGATTAGAGCTGAAGCTTTACAATTAAAAGATTTTTTAATTTTATATAAAAAATATTTTCAAAAGAAATAGGAGGAAAATAATGAGTATAAAAGAAACAGATTTTGAACTTTTTCAAATCATTCAAAGAGAATTAAAAAGACAAGAAACACATATTGAACTTATTGCTTCAGAAAACTTTGTGTCTAATTCTGTGTTAGATGTTGATGGATCTGTTTTAACTAACAAATATGCCGAAGGATATCCTGGGAGGAGATATTATGGGGGATGTGAATTTATTGATCAAGCTGAAATATTAGCTATTGAAAGGGTAAAAAAATTATTTAATGTTGCCTATGCTAATGTTCAACCTCATTCTGGATCTACAGCTAATATGGGTGCATATAGAGCTGTTTTACAACCAGGAGATATAGTTCTTGGTATGGCATTAGATCAAGGAGGGCATTTAACTCATGGACATCCTTTAAGTTTTAGTGGTATTGATTATGAATTTCATCCATATTTTGTCAATAGAGAAACAGAAGTTATAGATTATGATGAATTAGAGAAAAAAGCTTTAGAAATCAAACCAAAATTAATTGTCGCAGGAGCCAGTGCTTATCCTAGAATTATTGATTTTAAGAGATTTAGAGGAATATGCGATAAAGTTGGAGCTTTACTTATGGTTGATATGGCTCATATTGCTGGATTGGTAGCTGCTAAGTTACATCCAAACCCTTGTGATTATGCAGATATAGTAACATCAACTACACATAAAACACTGAGAGGTCCAAGAGGTGGAATTATCCTTACTAATAATGAAGAAATAGCTAAGAGTGTTAATAGAGTTATATTCCCTGGAATTCAAGGAGGTCCATTAATGCATATTATAGCCGCCAAAGCAGCTGCTTTTGGAGAAGCTTTGACAGAAGATTTTAATGATTATCAAAAGCAAGTTATTAAAAACGCTAAAGTGTTTGCGGAAAAGTTTGTAGAAATGGGATATCATGTAGTTTCAGGTGGAACTGATAATCATTTATTACTATTAGATGTATTATCAAAAGCTAAAATATCAGGAAAAAAAGCAGAAAAACTTCTTGATAAAGCTAATATTACATGTAATAAGAATACAATTCCTTATGATACAAAAAAACCATTTGTAACATCTGGGATTCGTTTAGGTACTCCGGCTATGACTACAAGAGGATTTAAAGAGAATGATTTTGAAGAAGTTGCGATTTTAATTGATATGATATTAAGCAATCCTGATGACGAATCTATACTTCTTGAAGTTAAAAATCGCGTAAAAAAATTAACTGATAAATATCCATTGCACTATTGATATGTTAAAAATGTTGGTATGTATTAATGATGGATTGCTTAAAATTAGATTAAGTCAATTATTAGCTAAAAAAGGATATCAGTTTTATATTACAAATAAACCAGTAAAAATCGCAGATTTAATTTATTATGATATTGTATTAGTGCATTTGTCTTATAAAATAAATGATTTGCTAAATTTTATTGAAAATGTCGTTTTAAAGAAATTAACAACCATCATGTACATTACTACTAATA
>CAZSZZ010000037.1:0-10832 GCA_964611005.1 uncultured Candidatus Izemoplasmatales bacterium
GTTCCAACCTCTACCAATAATTATTTTTTTTGCTTTATCTTTTTTAAGTAAAGAGATAATTCCTTCTCTACTTCTTGTATTAACTAAATCTATATTTGATTTAGTATATCCAAGACCTAACATATGTAGATGAGAATCAATAAAACCTGGTAATTTTATCATTTTCACTGTTAATCACCAAAGATGATGATTCCTCCTTAATTTAAAATTTATCTTAAAAAAGGTGGATTATTAATCCACCTCATCTATGTGTTGAGCATTTATAAAATTACCCACATATGTTTGAATATTGTTAATCTCTCCTTCAGTAATATTGGTTAATCCCTTATTACCACTTAATATCTTATAATATTCATATTCAATATTATATTCGTTTAATTTAGTTTCGAGCAAATTACTTTGGTTTATGTTTACAATTTCATCATTAGTTCCATGAATTATAAGTGTAGGTATAGTATCATTGGATATAAATGATATTGGATCATATTGCCCTATCCATTCATAGTTTTCCTGAGTAAGATTATAGACATCAAACATTTCTCCATAAAATACATCTAAGTCTTCTTGTGTATCTAATAATTCTTGGGAAGTCATATGATTGATATCCTTTATTTCGCTCATTTTTGTTATTCCATAAAAATCTATTACAAAATTAACTTCAGCGGAATAACTTACTAAATTAGAATCTCCTAAATATAATCCACTAGGACTATAAGCAACTGTTAATGCTAGATAGGCTCCGGAACCAATTCCGTATATTCCAAAATTATTCGTATCAAATTCATAATCAGAGGCTTTGGAATTGATATATCTAATCGCATCTTTAATATCAATTAGGTTTTCAGGAAAATGTGTGTTTTCATCTAATAAGCGATAATTCAAAGAAATTATAGCGTATCCAGAATCTAAAATAGATTTTGTCACAAATTCTCCTATATCCTTTGTAAGCCATGATTTATCTCCTTCAGTAAAACCACCTTCATGAACATAAAAAATGACTGGTGTAGTGTCATAAACTTGTTCAGTAGGCATTAATATATCTAAAGTAAGATTTTTGTTATCAACTGTTTTATATACAATATCACTTTGAGTTACTAAAGACTCATATAATATTTGATTTCTATCTATATTGCGATAAATAAAAAAAATAAAAAAGGCTATAATGATTATGGCAAGTACAAATATCGAAATAATGATTTTTTTCATAATCAACCTCCTAATATATACAAGTAAGACAATTTACATGTTATTTTTTTGTGATTAATAATAATATTATATCATAATAAATCTAATCTTAAAATCCTATATAGAAGAAATTAGGTGAAATAGGTGAATCATAATGACTCACCTATTTACCTTAATGACAATTCAAGCATTTCTTCAGAGTATTGATTTGTATATAATTTATGATAAACTCCGTGTTTTTTGATTAACTCTTGGTGTGTACCCTGTTCAATTATTTTACCCTCATCTAATACAAGAATTCGGTCACTATGAACTATCGTGGATAATCTATGAGCGACTATAAAACTTGTTCTACCTTTTAACAGTTTATTAATGGCTATTTGTATTGCGGCTTCTGTTTCTGTATCTACCGAACTTGTAGCTTCATCTAATATTAAAATTCTAGGATTCGATAATATAGCTCGAGCAAAACTAACAAGTTGTTTTTGTCCAACTGAAAGTCTATATCCTCCCTCACCACATTCAGTATCATATCCATTTTCAAATTTCATAATAAATTCATGAGCCTCCACAGCTTTAGCTGCAGCTATAATTTCTTCATCTGTCGCATTTAATCTTCCATATCTTATGTTTTCCATTACACTTCCACTAAATAAATGTGGGTCTTGTAAAACATAACCGAGATTCGAATGTAACCAAGACATAGACCTCTTTCTATAATCTATATTGTCTATCAATATTTCACCCTTTGTTGGCTCATAAAACCTTGCAAGCAAATTAACTATAGTGGTTTTTCCAGCTCCAGTATGCCCTACTAAAGCGATGGACTCGCCAGCTTTAACTTTCAAATTAAAATCTTTTAGGATTTTTTCTCCTACTTGATATTTAAAGCTTACATTTTTAAATTCGACATCGCCTTTAATTTCTTCGAAGTTTTCGCGTTTATAATTAAATAATGATCCATATTTTTTGATAACTTCTGGAGAATCTGTAATATCAGGTTTTGTTTCTATCAAAGAAACTATTCTTTCCGCGGATGCTTGAGCTTGTTGAAAGTTTGCATAAATCATAGCGATATTATTAACTGGTTCAAAGAATTGCCAAACATAGTTTGTGAATAGATATAAGGTACCTATTGAAAGTCCTATATTAATTACTAAACTACCGCCAACAACATAAACCAAGGCAACTCCAACTGAAATTAAGAATAACATCGATGGAAAATATAAACCCTGAATCATCGCAGCCCTTATCGATTGCGTACGCATATCAGATGTTAAATCACTAAACCCGTTAAAATTATTTTCTTCTAAAACCAACGTTTTAGTGGTTAAAGCACCAGTAATTCCTTCATTATAAGCTCCTGTAATCTTTGAATTAATTTTTCTAATTGAACGGTAAGCTTTTAAAATATGTTTTCTAAAATATATTGATACAACAGTCATTACAGGTACTACTGAAATAGTGACTAATGCAAGTGTTGGGTTAATTAAAAACATAACAATAACTAGAATAACCATAAGAAATAATCCCCATGTAATATCTATTAATCCCCATGATAATAATTCACTTAAATTTCTGGAATCTGAAGTCATTCTCGCCATAATCCAGCCAACTCTTGTTCTATCATAATATGAGAATGGAAGTTCTTGTAAGTGATAAAAAGCACTTTTTCTAATATTATAAGCCAATTCAGTTTGAATTTTCCCAGCATATCTAATGAATAAAAATACCATTGATGCTTGGATAACCATAAACACAAAATAAAGTCCAACAAACAACTTTAATTTTGATAAATCTTGAGTTCCATTCACTATATTCGGTGTAATAATATCATCAATAGTAAATCTAGTAATATAAGGATAAATTACATCTGTGGTAGCTAAAACTAGCATACATAATATAGCTAAAATAACATATTTTTTTAGGGGCTTCATATAGGAAAAAATCTTCTTCCATACATTCCAATCTATCTTACGAGAGGTGAATTCTTCTTCATCATGTAAAAAATCATTCATTTTCATCACCTACCTCTAATTGAAAATCAATACGAGATTGAGTTTCCCAAATATTTTTATACATTCCTTTAATTTTAATTAATTCATCATGAGTTCCAGATTCTTTTATCTTACCATTCTCTAAAACGATAATCTTATCAGCTTCCTTAGCTGTCGTTATCCTATGAGTAATAATAAATACTGTGGAATCCTTCCATTCCTTATTTAAAGCTCTTCTAATTTGAATATCAGTTTCAGTATCAACTGCACTTAAACTATCATCAAATATTAAGATAGGTTTTGGTTTTAAAAGCATTCTAGCAATAGCAACACGTTGTTTTTGACCTCCTGATAATGTTACTCCTCTTTCTCCAACTAATGTTTTATATCCCTTTTCAAAATTAATAATATCATCGTGAACAGCTGCAATCCTCGCAACTGATTCAACTCTATCATTTGAAATGTTTTTATCAGCTATCCCTATATTTTCTTCTACTGTTTTCGAGAATAAAAATGGTTCTTGTAATATAAATCCAACATGTTCTCTTAAATAATGTTTTTCAATATTTCTAACCGGTGTTCCATCAATTAATATCTCACCTTTTTGGTATTCTAATAATCTAACCATTAAATTCATTAAAGTAGATTTTCCAGAACCAGTTTTACCAATAATTGCGATTGTTTCTCCTTTGTTAACTTCAAAACTAACATCGATTATTTGGTCTTCAATAGAATCGTTAAATTTAAATGATACATGGTTAAATTTAACATTACCTTTTATCTCAGGTTTTAAGTTAGATTCGGATTCATCATATTCGTCATCATTATCAATAATTTTAGTTAGTCTCCATACAGCTACAGTAGATTTAGAGAAATCTCCTACTAAACGTCCAAGTTGTCTCATTGGCCAAATTATATTTCCTGCATATGCTAAAAACGCTGTATAAACACCTAAAGTAATAATTCCTTTTGATGTATAGATAATTCCGAAAACAGCTATTAAACAAAATTGTGCAAAACTAATAAAATCAGTAGATGACCAAAAAACAGACATTTTCTTGATTAAACTATAATCAGAATCTGTAAATCTGCGATTTAAATTATCAAATTTATTGACTTCATATTGTTCATTAGCAAAAGCTTTAACAACTCTAGCCCCAGATACATTTTCTTGAACATGGGTTGTCATTTTACCTTCATTAGCTTCAATAACAGTAAACATTTTCTCTACTTTTCTAAAGTAATATACAGCAATTGATAATAAAATAGGCGCTATTATCAATGATATCCAAGTTAAATCTATATTTAATTTAGACATCTGCCAAATAGATAATCCAACTAATAATACCAAACGCATTACTTCAACAATTCTATCAGCGATGAAGCGTTTATATGCTTCTACATCAGTAGTACATCTTTGAATTAAATCTCCGGTTTCTGAATGTGTGTGAAAATAATAATCCGCATTTTGTAATTTTTTATACAATCTATTTCTTAAATTAAAGGCTACGGTCTCTCCAAAAAAACCTGATGCCCATCTTCTCAAAAAAATAAATATAGCTCTAATTATAGCTAATAAAACAATCATACCAGCTGCTAAAAATAATTGATGCATTTTTGTGTCAGCTGCTAATAAATTAGCTAAAAATATAGGTAATTTAGATTCACCTGCATTAGCCGGCAAGATTACATCTATGATATGTTGTCCAAATAATGGCAACAAGGTTCTTGCATATGATACAAAATATAAAAATCCAAAAGACAAAATTAGAAACGGCCAATAAGGTCCCATCCATTTAAACATCGTAATAAATAATTTAAATATCTGTTTTTTAGGTTGTTTAATTTCTTTTGTTTTTTCCATATCAAATCACCCCCTCAAAGATATGGATTCTGTCTACATTTTTGAAATAACTTGCATACCAAGTAATTTCATTCCATCATTTAAAACACCTTTAGTCATTTTCAAAAGATGTAGCTTAGTATTTCTTTCAATAGGATCTTCTACAATAACTTTTTCTTTTGCGTAGAAACTATTGAATAAACTAGCTAAATTCAAGAGGTATTTCGCTAATATTGAAGGAGCGTATTCCTCTTTTGTTTTTACTATAATATCTTCATACATGCTTATATTTTTAATAATATCAAAATAATGTTCAGCTTCGTACAAATTATAGTTTAAGCTTGTCTTTGTATTACTTTTAGCCAAATCTAAAATAGATTGAATTCTAACTGAAGTATATTGAAGATAAGGCCCAGTTTGTCCAACAAAATTAACCATATCTTCCAAATCAAATTCAAAATCATTTGTGCGATAATTCTTTAAATCATTAAAAATAACAGCACTTACTCCTATTTTTTGTGATATCTTTTCTTTATCTTCTAAACTAGGATTCTTTTCATTGATATATTTTAAGCTTAAGCGAGATGCTTCATGTAAAACATCTTCAAGTTTTACTATTTTACCTTTTCTCGTCGACATTTTTTTACCATTTTGTAAAACTAGTCCAAAATTAATATGATGAATATCTTTAGCAAAATTATATCCCATTTTACTTACAACTTCTTTGAGTTGAACAAAATGCAATTTTTGTTCATTCCCAACAACATACAATACTTCATCAAAATTATATCTGTCTTTACGATAGAATAAAGCCGCTAAATCTCTTGTGATATATAGAGTTGATCCGTCTGATTTTTGTATTAGAGCTGGTGGAATATCTTTTCCAAGATCAACAATCATAGCACCTTGGTCTTTTCTTAGTAAATTCTTTGTTTTTAATTCATCGATAACTCTTTGCATTTTATCGTTATAAAAAGCTTCACCATTATAAGAATCAAAAGATACTCCTAACAATTCATAAACCTTCATATATTCCTTTAGAGATTCTTCTCTAATATATTCCCATAAAGCTACATATTCTTTTTTACCTTGTTCTAGTTCTTTAAATATTTTTCTCGCTTCCACTTCTAAATTAGAATCTTTTTTAGCACGTTCATTAAATTCAACATATAGTTTAACTAATTCAGATACAGGATTTTTTTTAACTGCTTCTTTATCTCCCCAATTTAAATATGCATAAATAATTTTACCAAATTGGGTTCCAAAGTCACCTAAATGATTTATTCGTATAACTTTGTATCCGCATTTTTCTAATATATTTCCAAGACTATGTCCTATTATTGTAGAACGCAGATGCCCTATAGAAAATGGTTTAGCGATATTGGGAGAAGAATAATCAATACAAACTATTAAATTATCTCCTATATGGTTTCTACCATAATCAAAAGTTCTATCATAATCTTCAATAACTAACTTTGAAAATTTAGCTCTATTTAAAGTAATATTTATAAATCCAGAAACACTTTCAATTTTAGCAAAATATTCACTTTCATCGATTGATTTCAATTCATTTTTAATAATATCTATAACCATTGGTAGAGGTTTTTTTAAAGCTTTAACAACAGAAAAAACAGGAATTGATAAATCTCCAAGGCTAGCCTTTTTCGGTTCTTCTATTACAACTTTTAAATTCTGATTGAATTTCTTTTTTAATTCTTCTTCTAAAACTTTTTTAATACGCATTTTCATATTGTTTAGCATAATAATACCTCCACTATTATTGTAGCATAAAATCATTGGTTTTGTGATATTTTTATGATTTTGATAAGCTCTCTATTTCTTTATATAACAATTCTATTTCTGATTCTTTTAATTCAATTTCTTCGTTTTTCTTCAGATATTTTTCTTTATCCATATAAATATCTTCTTCAAATAATTGTTGTTTTAATATGTCTAGTTCAATTTCACTTTCTTCAATCTTATAAATTAATTTTTGAATTAATTTCTCCTTGTTTATAATTTTAATCTTCTTTGTTTTTTGAGGCGCTTTTTTCTCTTTTTCATTTTTTTTAATATACGAAATATATTCTGTATAATTGCCATCAAATACAAACGTTTTTTTATCGATACTTATAATTTTACTTGCGACTTTATTGATAAAGTATCTATCATGTGAAATAAATATAATCGGTCCATCATATGCCTCAAAAACATCTTCAACTATATTTTTAGTATCTAAGTCCAAATGATTTGTTGGTTCATCAAGTATTAATAAATCAGGGCTTTCAAGCATTAATAATAATATAGATAATCTAACCTTTTCACCACCAGAAAGTACTGATACAAGTTTGTAAGCGTCATCTCCTTTAAATAATACTTTAGCTAAGTCTGTTCTTGATTCTTTAATTGTTTTATAAGGATAAATTTTTTGAATCACTTGCATTATTGTTAATGACTCATCAAACTGTGATTGATTTTGATCAAAATACCCTATTTTCATTTCTTTATAAAACTTAAATGAACCATTTAGTGGTTTTATTAAGTTCATTAATGTTTTAATTAAGGTCGTTTTACCTGCTCCATTAGGCCCAATTATACCTACTTTTTCAAACCCTCTCATCTTAAAAGTAATAGGTTCAATTAAAGATTTTCCATAACCTATTTCCAAATTATCTATTTCTAATATATAAATATTAGTTGGCCTTTTTGTATTAAATTGAATTTTGATATGGCTGGTTGAATTCGAAGGTTTTTCTATTTTTTTAATTCTATTTATCTTTTTAATTCTATCTTGCGCAATTGATGCTCGTTTAGAGTTATATCTAAATCTATCCACGAAATTTTGTAAATGAGCTATTTCTTTATTTTGTTTTAGGAATTGTTTCATTAACAATTCATATCTTTTTACTTTTTCGATTTCATAAAAGTTAAAATTACCATCATAGCGTTGAATAGAATGTTGATCAATTTCATATATTTTATTAACAACCTTGTTAATGAAATATTTATCATGAGTAATAACAAAAACAGCTCCTAAGTATTGTTTTAAATAATCTTCTAACCATTCAATAATTTGAATATCCATGTGATTAGTTGGTTCATCTAATATTAGTAAATCCGGTTTAATCATTAAAAGTTTCGCAAAGGCAATCCGTGTTCTTTCTCCTCCAGAAAATGTTGATATTTTTCTATTGTATTCTTCTTTTTTAAAACCAAATTTCGTCAATAACATATTGATAGTTGTCTCATACTCATATCCGCCATTAATTTGAAATTGATTTTCTAAATAAGCATAGCGGTTCATTATTTTTTGAGAATGATTAATTTTCATTTGGTATATTATTTCATCTAATTGTTTTTTAAGAAGAATTAGATTATTAAATGCCATTAAGCATTCTTCATACATAGTGTTTTCTAAAGAAGATATAATATTTTGTGAAAGATATCCTATTTTAGCTTGTTTAAAAATAAAAATTTCCCCAGAATCTGGGGTAATTTCGTTTAGTATCATTTTAATTAACGTTGTCTTCCCAACACCATTTTTTCCAATAAGAGCGATTTTTTCATGGCTATTGATTTCTAATGAAACATTGTCAAAAAGTACATTACCACCAAATGTTTTTTTTAGGTTATTAATTTTAAGTAAATTCATGTAATCACCACCTAAAAGCCGTATTTGGCGAAATTTTAGTACTATAATCATTGTAACAGATTTAAGATAAATTGACAATAGTAAATTAGTAAAATAAAAAGCAGTAAAAACTGCCTTTTATGAAGAATATACTAATGCTAGTATTACATAAATTAAATAATAAATTCCTACAATTAATAATAGAGATCCCATTATTATTGAAACAATTTTAGCTCTTTTATCAACTTCTCCAGATTCTTTAAATTTCATTCTCTGTAAATACTGAACCATTTTAATTGGATAAAAAGCGAAACGTACACCGAAATAAATAAAAGCAAACGCTATAATAAATCCTAAAAATATCATAAACCAATTCATATATTAATCAACATCCTTTTCAATATGATCTAATCTTTCATCTAAAATATAAGGGTTTTCCATTATATCTTTAAAGATTCTTAAAGATAAAGAATTGTATAACCCATCACAAATTCTTTCATCAACTACAAATCCAGCCTTTAACATTTTTTTCACAATAATTTCTTTTGTTTGACGATTTTTAACAACTGGTTCATATTTTTCTTGACCCATAGAGATAAATATACCTGTTGTCCCAAAATTGTAAATATGATGAAATACAGGTGGCATTTTAATTGATTTCAAGTGAACTAGAAATACTGATGTATGAAATGGACTAACTTCTATTACTGATTTAGGTAACATTCCATGTTTATCTAAGAACATAATAAAACGAATCATTATTTTAATCATAAAATTAGGAACGATTGTTAGAAATTTAGCAAGATTATCAGTATCATTTTTTTTGTCCATTCCTTTATTTTCTTTGATAACTGCATCTAGTCTTTTCTTAACATCATAGATACTTTCAGTACCTTCAAATGTTAGTTTAACCGTTGTTTCATCAGCTGCATCGACTAGTTTTTTCTTTACGGCAAAAGATACTTGAATATTATTTCTTTTATATATTTTACCATTCATAATAAAGCGATTCATCTTTGGCCTTTTGGCAATTGTCCTAACAATTCCTGTAACTAAAATATCTAAATATGTAAACCGTATTCCTTCAGTTTTACGTTTTTCTAAAATATATTTATCAATATTTTCACAATCATATTCCTGCGCCTGCATAACCATTGCATCATTTCTTTGAAACATAATATGTGGTACTATTTTCATTAATGGGTCAATATTTTTAATTCTTTTACCATCGCTTCGCAATCCAAACATGAGATTCCTCCTATAGGTTACATATATATTTATATTGATTTTATCACAAATCTTTCACATATTCAATGAAAAACATAACATTGAGATAAAAGCTTTTTATAAACAGCCAACTTATGATATAATTTTATTAATGAGGTGAAAACATGATTAAAAAGAAACTAACATATGCAATCATTCCATTTATAATCACTGCCCTACTATTATTCATTTCATATTTTGGAAATCAATTCTACGCAGAATTAGTTGGGAATTCAGGTGTAGATTATAGCTTTATTTTTTTAAAATTTAACCAATTAGTTCCTTTTTTATCTTGGACAATTTATCCTTATATTATCGCTTATCCATTTTGGGTGTTTTCATTTTTTATCATAGCGTATTATTCTAAAGATAATTTTTACAATATTTTGACTGTTATTTTTATTACTTTTGTGATTTGTGGCCTTTGGTATTTTTTCTTTCAATCAGATGTTGAAGCTTGGCGTCTTACTTCCGGATTATTTCTCAACAATAATTATTTAACTCCAAGAACCGATTTGAATTTTTCTGAAAAAATAGTTATGTTGATTTATCAATCAGCTGGACCTAGAAATGCATTACCATCAATGCATACTTTGATGAGTTGGATTACAATTATCGGTATAAGACATGATAAATCAATCCCTAAAATATATAAAATAATTGTTTGGACTATAGCTTTGGCCATTATCATTTCTACTCAAACATTAAAACAACATTACATAATTGATTTAATTGTAGGTATTTTATTAGCTGAAGGAACTTATCACCTTGTACGCAATGGTAAGATTGTTTCATGGATTAGGAAATTTATCATCAAAATTAATTCTAAATTTAATCTTGAATAATTTAAAAAACTATGTTTTATGCAGTGTCATTAAGTTAAGAGAAAACAAATTGAAAATCCACTCAT